>NZ_CALXNG010000001.1:0-172169 GCF_944389695.1 Candidatus Parakkermansia intestinigallinarum | reverse complement strand
TTCTGCCCCCTGCGTTGTTTTTCTCTTCTTTTCTCTGCTCTGTTGCGGCGTCATTCCACACAATTAGCAGAAGAGCCGATCATTTTTCAGAGTTACGTCATAGATAACTTCTCGACATGTTGCGTGCCGACCGATAATATTCAGGAACCGATTGAACACACCGGGCATGGTAGGAGATTTCTCCTCCATGCTCCATGTTTTTCTGCCCTCTGCGTTGTTTTTCTCTTCTTCTCTCTGCTCTGTTGCGGCGCCATTTCACGCAATGAGCAGAAGAGCCCCGAAAGAGCCGTCAAGTCCCCTGCATGCGAATCATAAAAAGCACCTCACCCCGCGAGGGATGAGGTGCTTGAAATCGATGAATGAGCCTTAGAAGCAAAAACTCAGCGAGGAGTTTAGGCCTTGCGGCGCCTGCGGGAGCAGAGAGCGGCAAGTGCCAGCAGACTCAGAGTAGCTGTTGTCGGCTCGGGGACGGTCAAGACGTTGTAGTTAACACCAATCGTCCGTACGCCGTCTTCCGTGACATCATAAATGGACAATTCAACCGAGCTGTCTCCCGTGGCGTCGAAGCCGGTAAAATCAATCCTAGGTGTAGAATGGAAAGTCGTGAAGGCTAACAGTTTGATGATTCCGCTCCCAGTAAGGTCGGTGGTATCAAGCGATCCGGTCAAATAAACCGTGTGCTCATTTCCCCACCACTGGCGTACTTCGGTAGCATCAAAATAAGCGTGATCCGCTGCCGTGACCTTGTTGTAATTCACCGTCAAATCATTCTGAAGACCAAAATCGCCATTGGTCGAGGTCGAGGAAAACTGCAACGCAGATCCGCTCTCAAGCGTTATGAATGGCACGCTAAAATTCGCATGACCCCCATCCGTTGCATTGCAAATCAGGGTGCTACCTGAACCAAGCGCAATACTCTTGGTGGCACCCCAGTAATCACAGGCTTCCCACCTGATTGTACCTGCGTCGGCACCTATGATGGCATTATCAGAACCACTCTGCGGATAATAGGCGTTGGGTCTTCCGCCAACATTCCAGTTGTTGGGCTTTGACCACGTTTGACCATCAGCATTTCCCGACCAAACATAGTCCGTATCCGCCTGAGCCGTCATGCACAAAGACAGGCTCGCGAGAGTGAGCAAGAGAGTTTTTTTCATAGATGTCCGTTAACTTTTAAATTTCCGATGGGCACATGCCATCGGTGACATGCTAGCGCATACCCCTCCTCGTGTCAAGTCGAATAGTACTCGTCTTTTATCAGAGCGGGAACTTTTCTTTTCGACGAAGGCGGATCGCTGCGGAGTCGATATCACCGCGCTCCGGCCCATCGTGGGCTACACGAATTCCGGCGGTATTCTGACCGGCGGCTTCTTCCGCGATGAAGAGTTGAAGGCCTGCAAGCATGGGGATGCCTATTACCAAGCCGATTGGAATCTCTACAAGTGCCGATTCACTCGCCGGAAAGCGGAGCAGCTGATTCCCCTCTCTCCGGAGCAGAGAGAGAAAAGGGCTATGAGCTGACTCTTTTGTACGGCGAAGTCCTCTCCACGGCGATTCTGTCGTGCGGTGCGCCGCTCTGTTCAGGAGAGGAACGAGATGAACGACCCTTTTTTACAAGGGAGTGAGGTCAAAGCAGTCGAGGTCGGGGGTCCATGTATAACTGCTGCCGATGCGGATTTTGTTGAAGCCGGGCATGAGGGTGACAGTGAGGTCGACCGTGGTGATGTCCTTAGCCGGTGCTGAGGCGAGGTTTCGGAGTACGTCGACGCACTTGCCGTTGACGTATACCTCGTAGCAGCGGTCGTTGATCTGGTGCTGCAATTTGGGAGTGGGAACGTAACGGATGGTCATCCTGTACTTGCCGCCCTTCTTGCTGTAGACGTTATCCCACTGGGCGTAGTTATCCTCGTGACCGCCGAGGTTGGTGACAACCATGTTGCAGGAGGCGCCGTCGCGGCGGGTGTAGGCGACGGCACGAGGGCGCTTCTTGAGGTTGTCGAAGCGATGGAGGTAGGCGTGCTCAGCCTCGTAGCGTGTTTGCTCGATGCGCTTGGTACCGTCCAGTCTCAGAATCATGGAGCCGTGCGGGGGCACCTCATGTTCCACCTTATCGGTGACAGTGCCGAGGTCCTTCCGGGCGATGAGGTCGCGCACTTTGGTCTTGCCTTCAAAGCCGAGGAGGTTGAGGTCGACGCTGAAGCGAACCTTCTTGTCGGAGGGGTTGTAGAAAGCGACGGCACGGCTGTTGCCCTGCCTTTGCAGGATGTCTTTGACAAGGGTGAAGCCGCCGTCTTTCTCCTGCACAACGTAGGCTTGCAGGCCGAGGGGGTCTTGGTTGAGGGCGATGAGTTCTTTGTTGGTGAGCAGTTTGAGGGTGCGCTCCGGAATCTTGGTGAGATCGCAGCCGATGAGCAGAGGGGAGCTCATGATGCACCACATGCCAAAATGGGTGTTCTCTTCATCCGGGGAGAGACCGCGGCCCATCTCCAGCATGTCCATGTCGTTGTAGTGACCGTCACCGGCGTAGGCGGAGAGGTAGAGGTTGTGATCGAGGCAGCTGCGGACGCCGCCCCAGTCGGGGGTGATATCCGGGCTGATGCGCCAAGAGTGGGCAAGACCTTTCACCCACGTGCCCGGGTAGGCCCAGCGGCAGATGGAGACGGAGATGTGACGCTTGGGTGAGGCTGTGCGGATGGCTCCGACGATGGTCGTGTAGCGCTCTTCCTCATCCAGATCCAGCATCTGACCGGCGCCGCAGTAGTCGATTTTGATAAAGTCGAAACCGAGTTCGTTGAAGAAAAAGTCGGCATCCTGATGTTCGAACCCGTAAAGGCCGACGCCGACGCCGTTTTTGTCGTTATCCCAAATAGAGCCGCAGGTGTTGCGACCGGCGTCAGAGTAGATGCCGGCGTTCAGACCTCTGCTATGGATGTAGTCAACGATGCCTTTCAGGCCGTTGGGGAAGCGCTCCGGGTGGGTGTGCAGACGCCCCTTCTCGTCTCGCCACCCGAAGAAGCCGTCGTCGATATTGATGAAGTTGTAGCCGGCATCCTTGAGCCCGGTGGAGACCATGGCGTCGGCCTGTATTTTGATGAGCTCTTCATTGATATTGACACGGTAGGTGTTCCAAGAGCTCCAGCCCATGATGGGGGGATCGATCTTCTCCTGCTGCGTCGAGGCAGCTGAGCTGAACATGCCCGAAAGACATGCAGCCAAGCAAGTGATGAGTACGCTTATCTTCATGTTCGCGAAAATGGTATTGAGACGGCTTTGCGGGGCTGCGGCAAGCTCGACTTATTGTCAACTTAGCAGATCGGCTGCACTCCTTCAAGGATTTTGTACGGCTCTTGACATCTCAACAGGCAGGATTTTATACAATCCCGATGTTTCCGTATATTCGCATCCGAATATACGGATTGCGGACGGCGACGACAGGCGCATCGGAAGCTTCTCGCTGCTGAGGGATAAGGTGTTTTGCATTGATAAAATGACGCTTTGGTTAGCAGACCCCCATTTGCGGATTTACGATTTGGAAAAGCACTTCACGGAAGAAGAAAAACGAATCATTCTTCAACACGCCGAAGACAAGAGATGATATGCCGCGGCCCGCGGGTGGACGGCGTCCGCGCTGTTTTTCCGGGCGGCGGCGGGGTCTGCCGAGGCTCTTCTCTCAGCCGTTCTCAGCGCAGGCTTTCCCGCGTCTGAGGGAAGCGCGCTGACGCCTTCGCTTTTTCAGCCGAAAGGGGCTTGCAAGCCGCTGCTCTGCATGCTATAAGATATGCGAACACCCGGGCGTGCTCCGCGGGCGCGGTGCGCTGCTCTGCGGGGCGAGCAAGGGTGCCGATCGCTACGCATGGGGAGACGGGCACGGTGCCGTGTTCACGCTTTTCCGTCCGCCTCGGCAAGGCTACTTCAGTCAACGTTCTCAGGCTTATGAAATCTTCGTTCTCTTTCTCGGGGCTCATCGCAGCGGCGCTGCTTGTTCAGTCGGGGGCGGCGGCAGAGGGCTCGCTTCTCGAGTCTTCCGATGCGGCACCTGCGGCTCAGGCGGGTGTTTCTGCCTGCGCGGCGCAGGGGCCGGGCAGCGGTAAGGCTGCGGCACCCAATCCCCGCCCCGATCCCCGCCCCGATCCCCGCGCCTCGGTCGGCGTGCGGCGCTTGAGTGCGGGGCACATCCTGGGCTGCTGCGGCACCGGCGATATCACGGATCGCGCGGCGGCGGAGTCAGGTTCTTCCGGCGCTGCCGAACTCGCGGCGAGCGATGTCTTTGCGACGCCGCTGCACGAGGCCGCCTTTCGCGGCCGTGTCGATGAGGTTCGGCGCTTGCTGGAGGCCGGAGCCGACCCCCATGCCCGGAGCTTCACGGGTGAGACGCCGCTTCATCTGGCGGCGCTGGCCGGACGAACCGATATCGTGCGCCTGCTGCTCGACAGGGGGGCGGATCCCCGGGCCGACAGCAGCCGCGGCACGCCGCTGCACCGAGCTGCGGAGGGGGGAGCGGCGGAGGTCGTCGAGCTGCTGCCGGAGGCCGGGGCAAGCGTGCAGGCTCTCGCGATAGGGGATGAGACACCGCTGCACACGGCGGCTCGCATGGGGCAGGCGGAAGCGGCCCGCCTGCTGCTGGAACACGGGGCGGATCCGAATGCCGGCAATGCCGGAGGCAACACCCCGCTGCACCTCGCCGCCGAGTTCCGCTCCCCGGCCACGGCCGCCGTGCTGCTCGAGCACGGCGCTGCGGTGAACGCCCGCAATCGCGCCGGGGAGACGCCGCTGCTTCGGGTGCGGGATGAGGAGACCGCCCGCCTGCTGCTGGCGTACGGTGCCGATCCTACGCTGTGCTCCGCCCAAGGCGACACGCCGCTGCACCAAGCTGCCCGCGCCGGGCTCCTCGAGCCGGCACGCGTGCTCATCGAGCGCGGCGCGAAGGTGAATCAGAAGGATGACTACGGGCAGACGCCTCTTCACTGTGCCGCGGAGAATGCCTGCGGAGCCGAAAGCTGTCGGCTTGCGGCCTTGCTGCTGGAGCATGGCGCGGATGTGAACGCCCGCGCGACGTATCGGGACCCGGGCCGCACCGCTCTGGAATGCGCCGTGCTCGGCGGCCAAACCGAGCTGGTGCGCCTGCTGCTGGAGCACGGGGCGGATGCGGCTGAAAGCGAGCCGAAGCGGGATTCTCTGTTGCTGATGGCGGTGCTGGGCGAAGCGGGAGATCCGGCTCCGGGAAGCCCCGAGCTGGTGCGCCTGCTGTTGGAGCACGGCGCCCGCGTCAACCCGGCGGAATCCGGCATACTGCTCTGTTGGAGCCGCTCGTCGGAGACCATGCGCCTGCTCATCGAACACGGAGCCGAGGTCGGCGGGCGCGGTGAGTTCGGCGGCGGGACGCTGCACGATGCCGTCGACCGCCATCGCCCGGATCGCGTTCGCCTGCTGCTGGAGCACGGGGCGGATCCGAACGTGCGAGACTGTTGCCGCAATACACCCCTGCACGCAGCCGCCGCTTACAAGGACAGCGAGCTTGCCGAGATGCTGCTCGCCGCGGGGGCTGACGCGAACGCCCGCAACGAGGAAGGCGATACCCCGCTGAGTCTCGCCGAGAGAGCCGGCGCCGCAGATACCGCGGCTCTGCTGCGGGCTCGCGGTGCCAAGGAGACGGCCGCAGCACCGCGGCGAACGCCGAACGAAGCGGAGGACGATGGCGCGAACGAAGCGGAGGTCGGCTGCGGCTTCGCTCGGGGCGAGGCCGACGCGACCGCAGAGGGAGAGGAGCCCGAGGAAGACGTGGGCGAGGTGATCGAAGCGTATCCGGGGGCTAGGGAGTTGTATGGCACGGACAGCCATGCGCACCTGAAACAGGCGGTGAGCGTGAGAGTCTGCTGGCAACTGAGTCGCGAGGACACTTGGACTCCGCTGCCGTCTGCCTGCGTCTGCCTGGAGGGCAGCGAAGCCCGATTCTTCATCGACTCGCTCCTGCGCCATGCTGTGTATCACGCTGAGTCCTACTGCCGCATTATCCCGGTGGATGAGGCTGATGACTATTACTGCGATGATGCTTGTTCCGACCAATTCCCGACCCTGATCTTCTACGACGCGGCGGGGCGCCCGGTCTGCCGGCTGGACTGGAAAGACTTTTACCCGCCGCTCGAGGGGAAATACCCGAATCTCTTTGCCCTGCCGCCGAGCGTTTTCTCTGCGCTGGATGCCCTCATCGTCCGCCGCCTACCGACCGCCGCCCGACCGAGCGCCGCAGCATCCGGCACCAGCATACCCCATGAAGAAGCCCTTCCGTAAGGCCTTCTCCGTCAGGTGAAGTTTTCATCGTTATTTTGGGAATCGAGCTCTGTAGGGGATGCCAGCCGGAGGAGGGGGCGGGCCGGGGGTCGGGAAAGCTCTTGACGGGTTCGGAGCCATATGTTATGTTTCCTCGGGTACGAGAAGGTGATGGCTCAACGCAGAAAGGTTTTCGGCTCGGCTGCCGCGAAGGTGCTGTTTCGCCATTTTGATCGCGAGACGCTGCGCCTTGCCGCGGATTTCTGGCGCACGATCGAGCAACGGCGCCGCCTCTATGTGCCCGAAGAGGAGGAGGAGCAGACGCCCTTTGTCCGGGAGTTGGAAGAGAGGATCCATGAAGCCTTTGCCGGTGTCACCTGCCATCGCGAGGTGCGCGTGCTGATCGGGGGCGAGGCCGAGGATGAGTATTTGCCGGCGAATGCTCAGGCTCTTCTGGCTCCGCTGGAGGAGCGCGACGATTGGCGGAATATTCCCGATGATCTGCTCGCTGCCTGTTCCTGCTCCCTGAGTTATGCCGGGCCGCACGCGTACCGTTTTCTGCTGCCGCGCTTTATGATCGGCGCACTCCACGGCGTTGTGCCTTTTTACCCCGGTCATGAGCCGGACAGCGATCTCATCCTGCATATGCGCTCGCAGTGCACGTACCTCGATGAGGCTCAGCAGGCCTGTCTGAGTGATTACCTGAATTGGGAAGTGGGGGATACGGAGGTCTCCGAGCGCGATCGTTTTCTGCCCTGGGAGCTGGATGAGTACGCCGCGACCTATGCGTCCTCTCTCTCCTATGCCGAATACGGGCAGCTGCTCCTCCGCCGCTTCCGTGAGCGGACGGGCGGCCGTGCGTCATGAGGCCACGGGGATGCGCGGCGCGAGAAGCGCTGCGGGGGTTTGCCGGTCGGCGGGTGCGAGGCGAGCGAGTGCGAGGCGGGCGTCGGCTTTTCTCTTGACTCTTGCCTGTGAGAGGATATCATAGGCTCGAGCCCGAGGCCCCATGAAACGCGTCTGTTTTTTTCTTCTCTTCGTGTTCGCGAGTCTTGCGACGTCCTGTCAGTCTCATTCCGGCCTTGCGGATGAGGAGGCGGGGGCGGAGCTCTACAAGCGCGCCGCCTTCCGCACTTGGTTGTTGTTTGACTCCATCGACTCTCGCTACACGCCCTACCGCTTGAGCCCGGCGACGAATGTGAGAACGCACGGGCGCCCGACGGGGAAGAAGCTCAGCGCCCGTCCGGGGGAGTGGCCTATTTTCGATGAAACGATGTACACGCCGCTGACGCCCTGCGACTACGCGCCGGATATCAACCCCTTTCTGGAGCGCTTGGATTTGAGGCGGATAGCCGCGCTCTGCTGCCGAGGGATGAAGGGCCACATCTACTTCATCCCCGGGAAAAGGGAGACGCCTGCCTTCCCTTCCATGGTGGGCGGGTTCGTCTCGGGCTTTGCGCCCTATTTGCCCGCCTCCTTCCTGTCGGACGGTGAGATCCGGCTGGCGCCGTTGATGGATAATCTGTGGTTGTTATACCAGCTTGAGCAGCAGGGCTGGGTTGAGGCGGGCGGCGCTCCCGAGGCTCCGTGGCGGTGGACGGAGAAGGCGCGGGCGCTGCCTCCGCCTGCGCGAGGGGTTCGCAGCCTGCAAGGGATGCCCGAGGAGTTGAGGGGCTATTTTGCGGTTCTGACGCTGATCGAGGGAGGCGACGCACGGGGCAAGCTGCCGCCCATCGCCTACAGTCTGGTCGAGACGGAGGAGGAGGTTTCGGAGCAAGTGACGGAGCTTCGCGACGGGGAAGGCTATGTGCCGGGCGTTGGTCGGTATACGGTGAGCTGTGATGAGGAGGGGCTTACCACGCCCCATCGGGATGAGAAGCGGGTTTGGAAACAGTACATCAGGTCTTTCCCCGGCTATGCGACGCTGAAGGCTCGGGAGCGGGGGCTGCGGATCATGATCACCCCGCCCGACCGAGATCGGCCGCCCGCGTACGCGAAACGGGTTCGGGAGGCGGGAGGCGCCCCCTATCTCTTTGATTTTTATGCCGCGCCGGACGAGCTGGAAGAGCTCAAACTCTCGGGCAAGGCGCGGCGACGCCCCGTTTTGATTTTTTCAGGGGACTGATTTGAGGCCAAGGGAGCTGCCGTCTTCGCTTTTCGGGCGCTTCGTTCGCCCGCGGTTTCGCGTCGCGTGGCCGGAGCGGGCGGGGGAAGGCGCTTGTGCTGACGACGGGCAGCGGCGCACCCTTCTGAGCGATGCTGCTCACCGGGCAAGGGGCGGCGCGGCGGCGCTGCCGGATCGACAGCGCTGCCGGATCGATGCACGGGTTTACAGGCCGGTGAGTTTTTCCTGTTCTTCGGGATAACGGGCTCCGACGATGGGGATGGCTTCCAGCCGAGCACGCATTTCGCGCAGCTCCTCGGGCGTGAACGTGAGATCGGCTGCAGCGGCGTTTTCTCGGATGCGCTCGATGCGCTTGGAGCCCGGGATGGGGACGATCCAAGCTTTTTGCGCCAGCAGCCAGGCCAAGGCTATTTGCGCCGGAGTCGCCCGTTTGCGCTCCGCCCATTGCTGTACGCATTCGACCAAGGCGACGTTGTGCTGCATGTTCTGCCGGGAGAATCGCGGGATGGTGCTGCGAAAGTCGTCGTTGCTGAAGGTGGTGCTGCGGTTGAAGCGCCCGGTGAGCATGGCCTTGCCCAAGGGGCTGAAGGGGACGAAGCCGATGCCGAGCTCTTCGAGCGTCGGCAGCAGGTCTTGTTCCGGCTTGCGGTACCAGAGCGAATATTCACTCTGGACGGCGGTGACCGGGCAGACGGCGTGAGCTCGCCGCACGGTGGCGGCGGAGGCTTCGGAGAGTCCCCAGTGGAGGACTTTGCCTTCGCGAATGAGTTCGGCAAGGGCGGCAGCCACTTCTTCGATGGGGGTGTGGGGATCGACCCGATGCTGGTAATAGAGGTCGATGTGATCCGTGCGCAGTCTCTTGAGGGAGCCTTCGACGGCGCGGCGGATGACGGCAGGCTTGCCGGAGAGTTCGACGGGACGCTCGCTGCCTTCAAAGTTCACGCGGCTCATGTCGTAGCCGAACTTGGTGGCGATGACGACTTCGTCGCGCAGGGGTTCCAGTGCTTCGCCGACGAGTTCTTCGTTGCGAAACATGCTGTAGACTTCGGCGGTGTCAAAGAAGGTAATGCCGGCTTCTACAGCCCGGCGGATGGTGGCGATGGCGTCGCGTTTCTCCGGATAGGGCGGGTAGCTCTGGGTGAAGCCCATGCAGCCCAAGCCGAGGGCGGAGACGCGAAGGCCGCTTCGGCCAAGGAGGCGTTGTTTCATGTTATCGGGTGCGGGGTTTGATGGTTAAGTCGGGGATGAGGGCGGTGGAGTCGATGAGTTCGAGTTTTTGCACCATGTTGAGGGTGCCTTGTTTGTATTTGCGGAAGTGCGGGGTTTGGAGGTGGGAGCGGTAGGCGGCGGTGTCTGCGTAGATTTCGAGGATGGTGACTCGGTGCGGGTGCTCTTTTTCCGCGGTGGCGTAGAGGGTCAGCACGCCGGGTTCGAGCCGCATTGAGGCTTCGATTTCCTCGCGCAGCAGGGCATTGTAGGCGTCGAGTTGCTGAGGGTCGACTTCGATGCGCGAGAGGCGTACGAGGGGGGTGGCCGCGGCGGCGTTCTGCGGCGCGGCGCTGCTCGGGGGCGGCTCTTCGGTGTTTTCGATGACTTTGAGGGCCTTCATGACGGGCGGGAAACCGACGTAGGGCAGGCATTGGAGGGCGACGTCTGCGAGGGTTTCACGGCTGATGCCCAGTTTCATGCAGGCTCGTGTGTGCGGCGGCAGTTGCGCGTCGGCATTCATGGCGATCAGGAGGCTGTAGAGCAGCAGCTCGCGCTGCCGAAGCGTCAGCCCGCCCCGCGTGTAAAAGTCCCCGAAGCAGTACTCGGTGAGAAAGCGGGCGACCTGCTGCCCTGCACCGCCGGGTACGCCTGCGAGATTCCGGGCGATTTCGTTCCCGTAGAGGGGTGTCTGGATGGCGAGGCCGCGCTCATAGCGATTCTCTCTTGTCGTGGTGCCCTGTGATTCGAGAGGCAGCTCGATGCCGCGGGAGCGGAAGACCTCATTGAGGGCCTCGACGGCGGGCAGGACGCGCGGGTAGCCGAGGAAGGGGGTGCACTGGTAGAGGGCTTCCCGAAGCTGTATGGGGGAGGCTCCGGCGCGCAGGGCGGCTTCGGCGTGTTGGCGGAGCTGCGGTGTCTGCTGAAGGTAGAGGAGTTGGATGCAGGCGATGAGTTCGCGGGTGGCCGTGTCAAGCTTTCCGGCGGCGGCGATGTCGCCGTCGGTGAAGCTCCGGATGATGGTCATGAGCTCGGGGTCGGTGAGGCTGAGCGACGAGGGCAGATTCCCGAAGAGCTCTCGGCTAGGCCGCGGGCTTTGCTCACCGAGGGAGAGGGCGTCCGCCTCGGCGGCCTCTGCGGACACGGCGGACACGGCGGACACGGCGGCCTCCTGTTGTGACAGCGACGGCTGAGGCGCTGCTGCCGAAAGGGCTAGGGCGAGGAGGAGGGAGGGGATTTTCACGGAGGAAGGGGTGGGGTTCATGGTGGGGTGCTGTGTCTTGTTTGTTGAGAGGGAGAGTCCGGGGGCGCTTCGGCGCTTGAACAGGCCGAAACGCGTCAGCGGCGGCAGGGGAAGTAGCGCCCGTAGGTGAGGATGCGCCAGATCCACTCGAGGGGGCCGTAGCGGAAGGCGCTCAACCAGAGGCTGCTGAGGATGATTTGAGCGATGAAGATGAGGAGGGCGATGAGTTCGACGCCGACCAGCGGCAGGGAGGCGCCGAGGCCGAGGCCGATGCCGTAGTAGAGCAGGACGCCGATGAGGGATTGCATGAGGTAGTTGGTGAGGGCCATGCGCCCGGGAGCGGCGAGCAGGCGGAAGGGGGCGGCGCTGCCGTGGCGCAGGTAGGCGAGGCAGATGAGGCCCACGTAGGCGAAGGCGAGGGGGTAGACGCTGAGGGTGTAGATGAGGCTGTGCGCGGCGATGCCCCAAGGCCGGCCGTTCATGGAGCTCCAGGCGAAGAGCGGGGAGAGGAGGAGGCCGACGCTGCCGCCGATGAGGGTGAGGCGGCGCAGGGCTCGGCGGTGCTCGCCGAGGCGGGCGTAGAGGCGGTGGCGGCCGATGAGGAAGCCGAGCAGGAAGAGGCCGAGGACTTTGAAGTAGCGGTTGCCGTCGATGAATTCTTGGGCGCGCACGGCGGCGCCTTGGATGAGGAAGTCGAAGATGCCCGCATAGCTGTCGGCGTCGCGCAGCCAGGTGGCGAAGTTGTCGGGGGTGATGCCGCTGTGGGCGCAGGCTTGCTGCTGCAGCTGCACGAAGAAGGCGGCGGGATGCAGCCCCGCGTATTCGCAGGCGGCGTCGATGCCGACGGGCAGCAGGAGGAGGGCTAGGGCGCTGCCGAGTAGGACGCGGTCCGGGAGTTTGCGGAAGAAGGGCAGCAGCATGCCCATGAGGGCGTAGAGCAGCAGGATGTCGCCGCTCCAGATGAAGGTGAGGTGCAGCAGGCCCATGAGGGCCAGCAGAAGCATGCGCCGCATGAAGAGGGGCAGGACGCGCCCGCCTTTGCGGGTGGTGTTTTGCAGGATGATGGAGAAGCCGATGCCGAAGAGCAGCGAGAAGATGGTGTAGAATTTGCCGTCGATGAGGCTGTGGACGATGAAGTTGAGGGCGTGGTCCCAGCCGCTGACGGGCAGTGCGGCGGCGGCCTCCTCGGGCAGGAAGCGGTAGAGGGAGAGCTCGGGATAGTTGGCCAGGGCGATGCCGAGGATGGCGAAGCCGCGCAGGCTGTCCAGAATCACGTAGCGCTCGCCGGCTTGGGTGGGCAGGAGGGGCGCGGTTCGGGCGGGGCTTGCCGACGGCGGCTCGGGTGCCGCAGGGGGGTCGGGGACGACGGGGGAGGGGTCGGCCTCGGCTTTGCTCAGCGGGGTGAGGTGGGTGTTTGGCGGGGTGTCTGCCGGGGAGGAGCGGTGGGAGCGGGTCATGTTCGGGAGCGGGGATGGTGGAGTTCAACGAGGAGGACGCCGATCAGGATGACGATCAGCCCGAGGATTTGGAGGAGGCTGACGTCTTCGTGGCCGAGGGTGACGCCCAGCAGGATGGCGACAACGGGGTTGACGTAGGCGTGGGTGGCGACTTCGGCGGCGGGGCGCACGCTGAGCAGCCAGATGTAGGCGGTGTAGGCCAGCAGGGAGCCGGCGAAGATGAGGTAGAGCAGGCTGAGGTGGGCGGTGGGGCTGAGGGCGGCCGGGCAGAGGCTTTCTCCGCCGGCGGCAGCGCCGAGCCAGAACATGCCGGCGGCGAAGATCATTTGCCAGCCGGCTCCGGCGAAGCTGTTGCGGGTTTCGGTGCCGGGGCTGCTGTATTTGGCGTAGAGTGTACCGAGAGCCCACGAGATGCAGCCGGCGATGAGCAGCAGGATGCCGCGGCTGCCCTGCCCTGCGGCGAGGCTGTCGGCAAGGAGTTGTTCGGCGTAGAGGGCGGCGACGCCGATGAAGCCGATGAGGATGCCGGCGACGGCTCGGGGGCGGTAGCCGCTGCGGCGGCGCTCGGGCAGATCGAGCAGCATGATCCAGATGGCGGTGGAGGAGGCGAGGATGGCGACGAGGCTGCTGGTGATGTAGCGCTGGGCGAGCATGATGACGGCCATGTCGACGAAGAGGAGGACGACGCCGCTGACGGCGGAGCAGCGCAGCAGCTGCGGGGCGAAGATGCGCTCGCCGCGCAGCGCACAGATGAGCAGCAGCACGGCCCCGGCGATGCTGAAGCGCCAAGCTCCGAGCAGGAAGGGGGGAATTTCACGCAGCGCGACGCCGATGACGTAGTAGGTCGACCCCCAGACGACGTAGATCAGGAAGTAGGCCAACAGGATGGCAGCCAGGCGTGCGGGGGCGGAGGGCATGGGCAAGACGGAGGGCGAGCACGGGAAGCGGAACGGACGAGGCGGCAGCGGCAGCGGCGCAGGACGGCAACAGCGCAGGACGGCAGCGGCGGGGTGAAAGCGGCGGGGGCGGCGTCAGAGGGAGGCGACGAAGCGGCGGAAGCGCTCCAGCGCGTCGCGGAGGAGGCGGCGCGGGCAGGCGATGTTCCAGCGCAAGTAGCCGTAGCCCTCCGCGCCGTAAAGCTCTCCGCCGTTGAGGCGAAGTCCGGTGGCGTTAAACAGGCGATCGGCGAGGGAGGGCTCGGCGTCGGCTCTGCCGGGGTCACCCGCGGGGCCGGGCAGCAGGCTGCGGCAATCGACCCAGACGAGGTAGCTGCCTTCGAGGCGGGTGACGGGGAGGCCGGGCAGGTGGCGGCTGAAGAAGTCGCAGAGCTCGCGATAGTTTCCCTGAAGGTAGATCATCAGGCGTTTGAGCCACTCTTCTCCGTGCGTGTAGGCGGCGGTGGAGGCGGCGACGCCGAAGGGGTTGACGTCGCAGACTTCATGGATGTTGATGGCTTTGTCGATGCGCCGACGGGTTTCGGGCTCGGGGCAGACGATGAAGGCGAGCTGTAGCCCGGCGATGTTGAAGGCTTTGCCGGCCGACAGGAGGGTGATGCAGCTGCCTTGGTTGCCGGGCAGAGAGGCGCAGGGGGTGTAGCGGTAGCCCGGCAGGACGAGATCGCCGTGGATTTCGTCGGAGACGAGGGCGAGGCGGTGGCGGCGGCAGATGTCGCTGAGGCGCTCGAGTTCATCGGGTGTCCAGACGCGGCCGACGGGGTTGTGGGGGTTGCAGAGCAGCATGACGGTCGTGCGGGGATCGGCGGCGCGTTGCTCCAGATCCTCGAAGTCCATGACGTAGTGATCTCCCTCGGGGCGCAGGGGGCTTGTGATGGCGCGGCAGCCCATGTTGCGGATGGAGGAGAAGAAGCAGTTGTAGACGGGGGTCTGCACCAGAACGCCGTCGCCGGGGCGCGTGAGGGCGCGCAGCACGGCGGAAATCGCGGGGACGACGCCGCTTGTGTGCAGGATGTGCTCGGCGGGGAAGCTCCAGTTGTGCCGCCGCGCACACCAGTTGATGAGGGCCTGATCGCAGGCGGCGGGGACGCTCACGTAGCCGAAGATGCCGTGCTGCACGCGCTGCCGGAGCGCGTCGATGATGGGCGGGGCGGTGCGGAAGTCCATGTCGGCTACCCAGAGGGGAAGGATGTCGTCTCGGGAGTCGCTGTTCCATTTGGCGGAGTCGGTGCCGCGCCGCATGACGGGCTCATCGAAGAGGGGGTCGGGAGAGGCCGGCAGCGGGCCGTCGGTTTGAGGAGTGGGGTTCATGCTGTACATGGGGGGGACGGGAGGAAAGGAAGGGAGGATGGGGCGGCGGCTCGCAGGGGGGAGCGCGGCGCGGCCCTCAGCGCTCGGTTGCGATGCGGCAGGCACCCGGGTTCTTGGCGTGCTCATCGAGGATGATCTCGCCGATGCTCTCGGCGTGAATGCTGCCGCCGGCGGGATTCTTGACGCTGGTCACGTGCCCGCGGATGTCGGCCTGCAGCTTGCTGTACTCGAAGGCGAGGTCGCAATCCTCGGCCAGGCTGCAGTTCTCCAGAACGAGATTTTCAGCGTAGCAGAGGGGCTGGGTTCCGGCGATGCGGCAGTTGACGAGGCGCAGGTTGCGGGAGTGCCAGCCGAGGTATTCGCCGTCGAGCAGGGAGTCGTAGACCGTGACGTTTTCCGAGTTCCAGAAGGCGTCTTTGGAGTGAATCTCGGCGTTGCGGATTTCCACGTCCCGGCAGTATTGGAAGGAGTAGTTGCCCAGCTGGCGGTAGCGGTCGATGCGAATGCGGCTGCTGTGCAGGAAGATGTAGTCGCCCTTGCAGACGTCGACGTCGCGCAGCTCCGCACCTCGGCAGAACCAGAGCGTTTCAGCGGCGTTGGGAAGGCGCACGCGCTCCAGATACAAATCGTCCATCTCGCGAAACATCTTGGGCGCTTCGACCAAGGTGTCTGTCATGCGCAGCTGACGCGAGTACCAGAGGGCGGCGCGGGCGCCTTCGGTAAACAGGCAGTTGTCGATCGTAAAATTGTGCACGTGCCAGAAGGGGTACTTGCCCTCAAAGCGGCAGTGTTCGGCGATGATGTCGCTGCATTCTTTGAGAGCCGATTCTCCGGCGTGAATGGTGACGTCTTGCAGGTGCAGGTTGTGCGAGGCGAAGAGGGGGCGCTCACCCCCGAACTCGGTATGTTGCAGAAAGGTCATGCTCTTGTTCATGGTGTTATTCATCGTGTTATCAGTGTGCGGGTGTTTCGGGTTGAAGGCTGATCGGGCAGCGGCGGCCCTCCGATGCTCGTATTGTACGCCAAAGCAGCAGGGAATCAAATACTTGCTCAGCATACTTCACCATGCCTTCCGAGCATGACGGGCGGCAAAAGCTCTCTCGGATAGGCGACTCACACGCTTTCTTGAGGTTGTTTTCAGCCAAGAAGGGGGAGGCCCGCAAGTCCGGAAGCGTCAGGCCGAGGCGGAGGGGGAGCGCGGCGCCGATTCGTGACGAACGGACGCCGGACGTCCGGCGGGTGCCGGAGCGAGAGGCCCTCAATAGCCGTGTCTCCGAAGCAACGCTCCTGCAAACGGCGCGAGAGCTCAAAAGTGGTTCCGAAATCGGGTGTGCACTTGCCCATTCTGTCCGCATGTGATATAAGAGGCAGGCGGGTTCGCGTGATTTTCGGGCACGGAGCTCCGGCAAAGAAGAGCAGAGGAAGCGAAGACGAAAGCGCAAAAGACACATGCAAGCCATTATCTTAGCAGCGGGAATGGGGAAGCGCCTGGGTGAGCTCACGGCGGAGAATACGAAATGCATGGTGAAGGTCAATGGCGTGCCCCTCATTGATCGTTTGCTTTCTCAGCTGGACGCCATCGAGTCCCCCGAGCGCCTGAACCGCATCGTCATCGTGATCGGCTACAAGGGAGAGAACCTGCGCCGCCACATTGCGACACGAAACGTGCGAACGCCCATTGAGTACATCGAAAATAGCGTTTACGCGAGCACCAACAACATCTACTCCCTCTATCTGGCGCGTCAGCAACTCATGCAGGATGATACGCTGCTGCTTGAATCGGATTTGATTGTCGAGGATAGCGTCATTCGGAGACTTTTGGATCATCCGTACCCCAGTCTGGCGCTCGTCTCCAAGTTTGAGAGCTGGATGGACGGGACGGTCGTCACCCTCGACGAAGATTACAACATCAAGAGATTCATCCCCGGGAGCAAGTTCTCGTACGAAGAGTCGGAGGCCTATTACAAAACCGTCAACATCTACAAGTTCAGCCGAGAGTTCTCCCGCACGCATTATGTTCCCTTCCTGGAGGCCTACAGCAAGGCGCTGGGAAACAACGAATACTACGAACAGGTTCTTCGCGTCATCGCCCTGCTCGACAAGCCCGAAATACGTGCCCTGCCGCTCGAGCATGAGGCATGGTATGAAATTGACGACATTCAGGATCTCGACATCGCCGAATCCATGTTCTGCGAGGCATCCGAGAAACGCCTGCGCATGGAGAGTCGCTACGGCGGCTACTGGCGCTACCCCCGCATCTTGGACTTCTGCTACCTCGTCAACCCGTTTTTCCCGAATCACCGCCTCATGTCGGAGCTAAAGGCCAACTTCGAGGTGCTGGTGCGCAACTACCCGTCGGGAATGCGAGTGAACAGCCTGCTGGCCGCCAAATACTTCGGCCTGCGCACGGACTACATCTGCGTGGGCAACGGCGCGGCCGAGCTGATCAAAGCGCTCATGGAGCAACTCAGCGGCAGCTTGGGTGTCGTGCTCCCCACCTTTGAGGAGTACCCCAACCGTCTCTCCCCCGAGCGACTCGTCTGCTATGAAAGCGTCGATCGCGATTTTGCGTACGGCGCCCGAGAACTCATGGACTTTTTCGACGATAAGGGCATCTCCACCCTCCTGCTCGTCAATCCCGACAATCCCGGCGGCAACTTCATCCCGCTGCCCGAGCTGGAGACCCTCTGCCGCTGGGCTCAGCGAAAGGGGATTCGGCTCATCATTGATGAGTCCTTCGTCGACTTCGCCGAGGGGACGCCCCACAACACCCTGTTGACGAATCGCCTTCTGGAGGAGAATCCTCATCTCCTTGTCGTCAAGAGCATCTCGAAGTCATACGGCGTGCCCGGGTTGCGCCTCGGAGTTCTGGCCGGTTCGGATCGCGAGCTGATAGCCCGGCTGAAGAAAGACGTCGCCATCTGGAACATCAACTCACTGGCGGAGTTCTACATGCAGATTTTCGGAAAGTACGAGACTTCCTACCGGCAAGCCTGCCGTCTCTTCAGGGAAGAGCGGGATCGCTTCATGGCGAGCCTGCGGCAGATTCCCTTCCTCCGCGTGCTGCCCAGCCAGGCCAATTTCTTCATGTGTGAGGTGCTGCCGCCCTACGGTTCTCTTGAGCTGACGGAACGCCTGCTCAGCGAGTATGACATCCTCATCAAGGATTGCAGCCGCAAGAAAGCCATGAAGGGCCGACAGTTCATCAGGCTGGCTGTCCGCTCACGCGAGGACAATGAGCGCTTGGTACAGGCATTGAATGAATTGCAAAAACAGAGATGAGTGAACGGTGCGACATCGGGGTCTGCGGCGGCGGCCGCTGCAATCAAATAGCTTGAAACCTTTATCGCCAGCTCGGTGCTCAACGCATTCGTGCACCGGACACGGCAGCTGCTCAGGCTCTAAGCTCCCGAAACCCTCTGACGACGAAAGGGAGGTCTGATGACCTCCCCCCACTCAAGAGTTTGTTCAGTCAAAGAATCTGACCGTGTATTGGTGGGTTTGTATTTTGTCTTCGGGCGGAATGGCTCTCCAGTCGCCGTACAGGCGCGTGAGATAGGCGTCGGTGTTTCCGGGAACGCTGAGCATGCAGTCCTCGAACTTCATTCGCGTCAGCGGCCAAACGTCTTCTTTGTATCGTCGAGACGTAAATTCACATCCGAACACCATTCGGTAATATCTCTTGGGGGGCAAGAGTCTTGAAAGCCCCCTGAAAGTCGGTGCAAGCAAGCGAGTGAAGACGCCATTGAAGATCGGCACCAGCGGCGCGAGCAGGCGCCATACGGGTCTGCCGCTCAGCGGTGCCTTGACCAAAGCTTTATAGTATGCTGAACTCACGAGATGAAAAAGTCCGGTGAAGCGATCGCTCACGGGAAAGATATCCACATTGAGTCCCTTGTATTTGTAAAGGTTATGCATTTGGCGATCGGGATGAATCCCCTCGGACTTCAGGTCTCGCAGAATGACCCAGTTGTTGTAGATGTGAGGATCGGTCTCCGGGCATTGAAGAACGAACTCGTCACTGAGCTTCTGCGTGAGCATGATGCGCTTGAACTTCAGCATGTCTTCGTAGGGCATGCAGATGTCGGTATCGTCATCCCAAGGGATGAAGCCTTCGTGGCGGGCAGCTCCCAGCAGGGTGCCGGAGTCCAGCCAGTAGTTGATGCCGTTTTCGGTGCACACCCGATCGATGAACTTGAGCATCTCGAGCATCCTGAGCTGCATGCGTCGCAGCTCCGAGCCTTCAGGGTTCCAACGCTGTTTCATTTGTTCTTGATTGTCGGGCATGTGGCGGAACTGATCCGGGATTATTGTCGGCCGAGTGTTTCGTACAAGTGGTGAGCAAAAACGATATCATGAAGGGCAATGCCGATATTGTAGCTCAGGATACGCTCCTCTTCGCTTTCTCGTCCGGGAATCTTGCCCAACAAAACAGCAGGGAGCTCACCGAAATGTTTAAATTGGGAGAAATGCTGAAATCCTCGGACATGAGCCGTATCATCCGCAAACACCTTATCAAAGAAGAGATCGCAGTTCTGAAAGCCTCGCGTGTGGACAGGAACAACCAAGCACCCCTGTCTGAAATCATCATCCTCGGCTATCAGAGAATCCGTATACGTTATACATGAAATAATAACGTCAGAGGAACGCACCAAGCTCCTGTAATTGTCTTCGATAACGACATGCCATTTCGGGCAACGCTCTCGATATTCATTCTGAATCTCCTCTGCTTGCATTTTGTGCCGAAGCACATGCAAGCAGAGAGGTTGGTGAGAGAAGAGTTCGGCCAAGCAGGCAAGAGTCGCCCGGCCCGTTTGCCCCAACCCCATGATGGCTATATCTTTGAAGTCCGGCCGAGAAAGCTGTTGTACGGCCAGAGCCGCTACAGCGCCGGTGCGTATGGCCGTCAGTGCGGTGGCATCCATCAAGGCGAGAAGCTCACCTGTGTCCTCTCTGTAGAGCAAAAGATCCCCCGCAATGGAGGGTGTGCGCCCGGGGTATCTCGTGACAACCTTGACGCCAAAAACATTCAGCGACGGAATCATGCACGGCATGGTATTCATAAAATACCCGCCGTCATACGTTATGCTGATTTTGTGGGGGAGTCGGGCATTGTACTTCAATGAAAAGGCCTCTCTAACCCACCGCAGGGCATTGGATGGCGTGAGGAGCCCGGAATCAAGGATTTGTTGTTTTGAAAGAATGATCATGTTGAACAATGACGCGTGCGCCCGCAAAAAACACGTGTGTTTATATCATATGCCACATGTTCGTCAAGCCTCAATTTTCCTCAAAGAGTGTTTTGGAATCTGTTCCCATTTTCCCGGAGCCAAAAAGATCGGCGGATGACAAAGGAGGAGACTCGCCCGATGCATGGCGGAAGAGGGGAGCAAGCCCGGCGCAGCGGCCGACGAGCGCGGTGCATCGGCAGATCTCACCGCCTCGGTAGGCTCCTTCCCCGTCAGGCGGGGATTGACGGCGCGGCGGCTTTGCTGTAAGATCAGCTTCGGCACCCGGCTACCTCCGGGCTGATGCAGACGATGACCGACAAAGCGAAGCGTGAGTTCACCGCAAGGTCGATAGGGATAGGGCTGTGTGAGCTGAGATTTGAACACGCGGACACGCACTGTTGCTTCGCCGTGACCAAGAGCCCCGTGCTGTTGAATATCACGGGGCTCGTGTTCTACCCCTTCCTGTATTGAAGGCTGGGGCGGACGTCGGGCGGCATGGCTGTTTCTGCTCCTTATATCGGCTCGGGCGATCAGGGGCGGATTCAAGCTCTTGCCGATCGCCTCGAACGCGAGGTGTTGAGGATCTGCAAGGGGCTGGCGTTGCGTTACAGTCTTGTCGTGGGGAGAAAGAGATCGCGCCTGATCCTGCCCTGCTTGGCGGACCTGAAGGAGATGGGTTGCGGCGATGATGTCTCTTCCGATCTGATGGCCGCGCTGCGAGCCTGCCTGCGGGATGAGCGGCATGTTTCTTCCGACTGATCGATCGCTTTGTCCGTGGCGTCTCCCGGCACGCTCTATGTCTGCAACTTTCTGAAAATAAATATTTGACCTTCGTCGGCCCGCATGCTAAAAAAATACTCGCGGTGCTCGCGCATGCCCGGCCGGGGCAACAGCGCGGCGCGGGTAGCTGCGGCAAGGCGCGGCTCCGTTCCGCACCGGATGAACCGACAGACACAACTTCTCGCACAATGAAAAAAGCCATTCTCTGCGCCCTAGTGCTGGCCCTGGCCGCCTGTGATCAGAGCGAGTCGACCGAAATTCAAATCCCGCCGACTCTTTCATCCGCCCCCTGCGCGGCGGATGTGATGACGGTGGACATGCTTGAAAAACTCCTCACGGATGCCTTCGCCAAGGTGGATTGGGGCGGCGTGGAAGCGTTCAAGGGAAAAGGCTTCGTGGAAGGCGGCTATAATATCTATCCTCTGAGCCTGCTTCTGACCAACTTGGATGTCCCCGCAGACGGCATCGCTGAGGCGGCGACGGTGTTGTGGCTCAGCGAACACGAGGATACGCTCGAGCTCTGCTGGTGGAAAAGCGATTGTTCGCTGTCTCGTATGATGATTCTTGCCTTGGTTCTGGGCAGTCGATACGGGGAACAATTACATACGACGGCCTGCCCGGAGTTCCCGACCGCCCCCTTCAATGAAGAGTATCGACAAGTGCGGCAACGAGAAATCGACTGGGTCATGAGTCATCATAAGGAGATTCACACATTGCTCAAGAGCTTGACCGAGTCTAAATAAGCGATTCGCCGGGCGGACAACTCCCTCGCGCCTGCAACGGCGGCTCGTCCGCTGCGGTGCCTGTGGGTGCGTCGGGAGATTTTGGCTGCGCTTGCAAAAAAATCAGACAGAGGGGCTTGCCGGACGTTATCAATGTCAGTGAGGGGCGCCGCATAAGGCGCTCTTGAGTCCATGTTTGCGAATTTTGATGCGATGATGAAAGGGGGAAGTGCTCCACGGATGATGAGGGCTTGCTGCCTGCTGCCGGCAGCGATGGCGTTTCTCTTGTGTGAGTCGTCCTGTGCGTCGGCGGACCGCGTGGGTTCCGCGGGCGCGGGTTCGGATGGGATTGAGGCTTCGGCTATTGCTCTCTATGAGAAGTACGGGGCTCGCTACGGGGCGGATTCGCACCTTGTCGATGTTCGTTTGGTGCGGGGGAAGGAGCTCCCGCAGCGTTTCCGGCAGCGGCTGGAGCAGAAGGCGAAGTTCGCGGAGGAGCGGCGGTATTGGCTCGTCAGCATCAGCTATCGCTACAATCCCGAGAGGCCGGTTCTCGGCGGGGGAATGGACGCCGTTTATGATGCCGAGACGCAGGACTTGCTGATTTGCGAAAGGTGGAGATGAGTTTCCCGCCGGCGCCCCGTCGGCATCTCACCGACGCAGGCGGGGGGCGGCGGCGAAGCGGGTTGTTTACGGGGGGCATTGGGAGCGCCCGGGCGGCGTGCGGACGGTGCGGGGGCGGGGAGACAGGCGCGGGCGAGGAGCAAGGCCCGGGCGAGGGGCTGTGCGGGGACGGGGGGCGCAGCGACGGAAGCCTCCCGCCACGGATACGTTTTTCACTGCCTCATCGCATGCGGGTGGCGCAGCTGCCGCCGGCACGAGGACGGTGTGGGTGCGCGGCGCGCGCTTCCGGGTGTCCGCAGCTGCCTCCGAGGTCTGTTGCGGGGCGGCCGATGTTCCGAGTTCCGTTGCATGGAGCAGTCTTTCGATTGGTTCTTGCGGGGTCATAATTGAGCGGTGATCACGTCTCCGAGCCTTCGGCGCGGGAGACGGCGCCTTCTATGTTGCAAAACGCATGCCAATTTTTCGACAAAAGAGCGAGAAGAAACGATGAATAGCGCAAGAGCCCGATATTCAAGCTTTTATTCAGACGGCGCAGACGTCGGCGGCTCACAGCCAAGGAGGACGGCCGGATAAAAATAATACTCTGCGGATAAAAATGTTCTCGACATGGGGTCAAAACGCTGCTATTTCTCTTGGGCAGAGCTCCCTCCGATGAACGAAAACAAAAGTTTGGTCATTGCCGGTCACGGGTATATTGATTGCCTGATGGCGGCCGTCCTGACGGCGCTTCGCGAATGTCTGAATCGCCGAGAAGTCGAGATGCTGATGTGCGCTCAGGCTTCGCTCGCCGACTTGCTCCGAGAGACGGCGACGGGCGATGCTGTTCCCGGCCGGGTGTTCATCGTGGGGGTCGGGCTTTCCGCCAACCGCGGGGCGCTGGTGGATTCTTTGCAGGCCCTGCGCCATGCCGGTTGCACCTGCACTTGGCTCAGCAATCAGGAGGCGGCTCAACCGCAGCAGTTGGACGGATTGCTGGAGCCTGTCCTTGCCTTGGACGCTGCTCTGACGGATTTGGCCGCGGAGCGCTTTGCTCCTTGGGGTGTGTATGAGGCGAGCGTGAGGGCGCTGCGCGACTGCGGTGATTCGGAGGCTCTGACTCTCTTTTACCGCACGGCGGGCTTTGTGAACCGAGTCATGCCCCGCGAGCACGGGGCGGAGGTGCTCCGGCTCTTTCTCGACGGGCTGCGTGCCCGCAAGCTGCCGGATTTCTCCCCGGCGTTGAAACAGTACATCCGGGCTTACGAGCTGATGGGGCACCGAGAACTCAAGGGCAATGAGCCTCCCGTCTACCGCCTCAAGCAGCTCATTCGCCGCGTTGCTCCGGCGGACGATCTGCGCATCATGATTCTGGGGGAGACGGGCACCGGCAAGGAGAGTGTGGCGAACCTCATTCACCTGAATTCCGAGCGCTGGACGCAGCGCTTTCTGGCCTACAACTGCGCGAGCTCGAACAGCGAGTTGCAGGAATCCGCCTTCCGGGGGTACTGCAAGGGTGCGTTCACCGGGGCCTCGGCCTACCATGCCGGCTTGTTTGAGCAGGCCAACGGCGGCACGCTGTTCCTCGATGAGGTGGGGGATTTGTCGCCCGAGTCGCAGGGGGTGCTGCTGCGTATTCTTGAGGAAAAGAAGGTCATGCCCATGGGCGGAGACAAGGAAGTTCCCGTGGATGTCCGCCTCATCACGGCCACCAACAAGGATCTTTGGCAGATGGCGGACGAAGGGACGTTCCGCGAAGACTTGCTCTACCGCCTGCAGGAGTTTACGCTCCGCACGCCTGCTTTGCGCGAGATTCCCGGCGACATTCCCGCTATTGCCGATTCCATGTGGCGGCAGTTGAATCAAGGCGAGGCACTGCCGGAGGCCGCGCAAGGCCCTCTTCGCTCTCATGACTGGCCGGGCAATTCGCGCGAGCTGCTCAACTTTCTCAAGTTCGCCCGCACGATGGGAGCCGGGAAGGAGGAAGGCTGGTCCGCGCTCTTGGAGCAACACTGTGCCCATCGGCGCCGTTTGCACAGGGGGGAGGAGAAGACGCCCGTGCGGCTCGACGAGCTCATCGCTCTTCACTGCAGGCGCATTGTGGCGCAGTGCGGCGGCAACATCACCCGCGCGGCGGAGATGCTCGGCATCCAGCGTCCGACACTCCGCCGCCATCTGGCGCGAGAGCTGACGAAGCAGCCTCAGCATCCCTGAGTGCAGCGCGCCCGACGCTCGGCCTCGGGGGAGGTTGCGGCCTCGGGGGAGGCGCGCCGCCGGGAGGGGGATGGCGGGGCGGGTTCGGTCTTGACATTTCAAGCGGCCGGCTGATATGATGTCGCCGTGCTTGTCAATTCATTTTCAACCAAGGTGTGCGGGTGGCTCTTCGCCGCGGCGGCCTGCGTTTGGCTTTGCGTGGCCGCCTGATTTTGGTACGCTCGCGCCGAGCGTCAGTCTTCATGGGAGAAGGCGACGGCTACGGTGACGGCGATCTGCGAGGAGAAGGGCCAAAACGGCGTCATCAAGTATTCGAGCCTGACTTTCGTCGATCCGGGTACCGGGAAAAGCGTGACGGTGCGGAGTCAGGTGGGCGCCTCGGAAAAGCCCGTCTATCCCGTGGGGGATGAGGTGGAGGTCATTTTCCCCAGCGGGCAGCCGGAGGAGGCCTGCGAAAATACCTTCGTCGTCCATTATCTGTTGCCTGCTATGTTGACCTTTGGCGCACTGATGTTCGGCGTCGTGTCTTTCGCGACGATGCGCTACAGCAAGAAGCTTGAGAAAAAAGAGCAGCTCCATGCCTGAGGGGCGCCTCGAGGGCGCGGAGCTTTGCTGAGCAGGGAGCCCTGCGCCCGGAGAGCCGAGCGCGGGGCGCGGAAAAGCCGCAAAAAAGCCGCAAAAAAGCCGTAAAAGAACCGCGCGAGAGCCGCAGGCTGGTGGTCGCGCGCGCTGACGTGCTCGGACTTGGTGAAGAACGAGGCGGCCCGGAAGAGCAACATGGCTCCGGCGACTCGCAGTTCAGTGACGACGAAGGGGGTGACGAGGCTGCCCGCCATGACCATTTTGGAGATGGGCGACATGAGCCCCCACATGGTATTGGCTCCGAGCATAGAAGCGTGACCGTTCCAACAGATTCTTTCCATGTCTCCGATTTTGTGCGGGGAGCCAAAGTAGCACGTTTTGCGAAGCTGTCAAGGCTTTTTCCGCCTCGCGCGGGGGAACCGCCGCAGGGGAACCGCCGCAGGGGAACCGCCGCAGGGGAACCGCCGCAGGGGAACCGCCGCAGGGGAACCGCCGCAGGGGAACCGCCGCGGGGGAACCGCCGCAGGGGAACCGCCGCAGGGGAACCGCCGCGGGGGGCTGTCCGCGGGCGTCCCTCCCGCTCCCGTGCCGAGAGCATGGCTGCGGGCACGGGGCCAGCGGCTCGGCAGCTCTCGCCCCGATTGCAGCAAAGGGGCTCCGAGGGGCGGCGGAGCGGCCTGATGCATCTTGCAGTTGCACCGAAACGCAAGACGGGTATTCGTTAGGATGAGGACTTGCCTTTGCTGTCGCAAAAAACGTTTTCCGCCCGCTTGACATGCCCCGCGCTATCGCCTAAAATACGAGCGGTTCCGCAGCGAAGCGACTCTGTTGCCTTGCTTGGGCCGAAACACGTCCACCGAGCTCTACGCCCCTTTTCACCACACACAGTTGCATCACATGAAAAGTCAAGATTTTCGATTCCGCGCGGGACTTCGTTCTCTGCCCGGGCTTTCCCGGCGGGTTCTTCCGGCCTTGTCTCTCTTGCTCTGTTCGCTTTGGGGCGGTGTGTCTCTCGCCTCCGCAGCGGAGCAAGAAGAGGCGGCGGCGGAGCAAGGGGCTTTGCCGGGGGTGCCCGTCATTGTGATAGGTGCGCCCGATGCGTCCTTGCCGCCCTTGGATGTCTCGCGCCCGATCGCTTCCGCCGCTCTCGCGCCGGGTACGGAGCTGCGCCTGCTGAGGCTGGAATGCCGAGCTGATGAGGTCTATGGCCGCTGGAAGGGGCTCGATGATGTCTATGACATCACGGCTCGTCTGGCTCTGGTGAATGGCTCCGAGCGGCCGATTGAGGTCGCTTACGAGGAGACGGTGCTGGGTTCCGGCTCGCCGGCACCGGTGGTGAGGCGCGCCGAGAGCGGGGAGCCGCTGCCCGAGGAGCCTTCGCCTACGGGAGGGCAGTGCCGCCCGATGGAGCTGAGGCTTGCTCCGGGTGCGGCGTTCACTAAGCTGTGGATGCGCACGATGGTGCTGCGCTTGCCCGATCTGAGCGAGCCCTGCGTTATCGAGCTGAGCGGGTCGGTGCGCCTTGACGGCAAGGTTTATGGCTACGCTTTCCGGCACGAGTTTGTGCCGGAGGAGATTTTGGTTGAGCCCGCGCCTCCGCTGCTGTCGCCGCAGGAGGAGGCGCTGCACAGGGCGGCCGAAGAGGGCGATGCGGCTGAGCTCAGGCGCTTGCTGGAGGCCGGAACCGCGATGAAGGCGGACGGGTCGGGCGAGACGCCGCTGGCTGCGGCGGCGCGACGGGGGCAGGCTGAGTGTGTGCGGCTGCTGCTTGCGGCAGGCGCGAAGGACGAGGCTGCGCCCGAGGCTCTGTCTGCCGGGCACGCGGCGGCGATGAACGGCCACCGGGAGGTGCTGCGCCTGCTGCTCGAGGCGGGTGTTGCCCGGCCGGATTTGTTCTCGGCAGTATACGATGAGGGCAGCGAGACGATGCGCCGTCTTCTGGCAGAGGGGGCTGATGTGAATGTGAGGGAGGGGCTCCGGGGGTGGACGCCGCTGCACTTGGCGGCGCGGCAGGGGCGGGCTGATTTGGTTGAGTTGCTCGCCGAGGCCGGGGCCGATGTCCATGCGGAGGATCCGGCCGGGCAGACGCCGCTGCTGCCGGCCTGCGGATGCGGGCAGCGCGAGGCTGCCGCCGCGCTGATTCACCGAGGGGCCGAGGTGAATACGGCGGATGAGCAGGGGGCGAGTCCGCTCCTGCTCGCCGTCTGCAACGGCGATGCGGCTTTGGCGGCTTTGCTGATTGAGGCGGGGGCTGATGTGAATTTCCGCCCGGAGGAGGAGGCTTTTGACGTGATCT
Organism: Candidatus Parakkermansia intestinigallinarum; assembly: GCF_944389695.1. NCBI lineage: Bacteria > Pseudomonadati > Verrucomicrobiota > Verrucomicrobiia > Verrucomicrobiales > Akkermansiaceae > Candidatus Parakkermansia > Candidatus Parakkermansia intestinigallinarum. The sequence goes on along the minus strand of NZ_CALXNG010000001.1, from coordinate 145,182 downwards.
CTCCGCTGCATGTCGCGGCCGCGCTGGGTTCTCCCGAGCTGGTGGAGCTGCTGCTCCGGGCCGGGGCGGATGTCCGTGCGACTTACCTCGCCGATACGCCGCTGCATCTGGCGGTGGTCTGCGGCTGCGAGGCTGAGGCTGAGGCTGTGCTCGAGAGTATCGCGGCTCTAATGCCGGACTTGCCGCCGGGGGAGGATGTCCGCGTGCGCTTCCCGCGGCCGGATGCGGCGAGCCGCCTCAGGGTGGTGCGGGCTCTGCTGAACGCCGGGGCGGATCCGAATGCGCTCGGCGGCATCGACGGGGATGAGACGCCTCTTGACTGGGCAAAGGCGGCCGAGGCGGCCGGGCAATCGGGCATGGGGGATGTCCTTCGTCTCCTCCGCCGAGCAGGGGGCAAGGACTGAGCTCTTTCTCCCCTCCCCCGCTCGGGCTGTCCGGGCGGGCTCTGCGGACGGGCTGTCCGGGCGGGCTTTGCGGTTGCGCTTGGGCGGGGCAAGGGGCGGCGCGGCTTTTCGCGCGGCGTTTTCCCTTGCTTCATGCTTTCGCCTTGACAGGGCTCACCCGGCCGGGTTAGACTGCTGAATCTTCGGTGTGATGCCGAGCTTAAACGATTAACTGATACAGACGATGAAGAAGGGTCTTTTCACCATGCTGATGGCTGCCTGCTGCGCTCTGACGCTCAGTTCCTGCAGCCCGACTTTCGATAAGGATAAGCCGCAGGAGAGTGTGCAGGAGATGCTCAAGGATCTCCCCGCTGACAAGCAGCACGAGTTCCATAAGGCGATGTTTAAGATCGGCTTCAGTGTCGGCTTAACCAACGCGGCTCTGGGGGCTTCGTTCGATTCAATATCCGCCGAGGTGCTCGAGGTGCTCGACGGCAAGACGGTCGACGAGATTATTGAGTACGCTCAGGGGCTCTGAGGCGCATCAGTACTTGCAATGTTCAGGAGCCGGGGACGCGCGCGGGCGTTCCCGGCGCGTTGTGTTGCGCGAGGGGAAGGGGCGAGAGGGCGGCTCCGGCAGCGCGGCTCGGAGGCGGTTCAGCGTGTGCGCTTCCAAGGGCCGTCGCCGACGGAGAGGACTTCGACGCGGACGCGGTCGAGGCCTTTGCGGTGGAAGTCGAGGCGATGCGCGACTTCGCTGCTGACGTCGATGAGGCGGTTGTTGATGAAGGGGCCGCGGTCGGCGACGCGGGCTTTGCAGCTGCGGCCGTTGCTCAGGTTGGTGATGCGAACGACGCAGGGCAGCGGCAGGGTGCGGTGGGCGGCGTAGAGGCAGCCTTCGTAGAGTTTCTGCCCGATGGCGCCGCGGCGCCCGTCGGCTTCGTAGTGCGAGGCGATGCCTTCGGCGCGGTAGTGCAGGGCTTGGTCGACGCTCATGGGGACGTAGTGCACGCCTTTGACGGTGTAGGGGGCCATTTTGTAGCCGGGGTAGTCGGCGGCGAGTTGCTGCTGCTGGCAGGAGCTGAGCAGTTGGCTGCAGGCGGCGAGGCCGAGGGCGAGGGCGAGGATGGCGGGGCGGCGGAGGTGGCTGTGTTTCATGGTGCGGTGGGGAGGGGGAAATCGGAAAATCGGGAAAACGGGAGGTGCGGGGAGAGTGGGGGAATGAGGGAGACGGGGTTGCGTCAGTGGTGGCAGCTGCTGCATTCGGTGGAGGCGTTTTCGCGCCGATGGCAGTCGAGGCAGCTGCGCATGCTGTGGTCTTGCGCGGCGCCGGGGCGGGTATGGCATTCTTCGCAGCTGATGCCGGCACGGGCGTGTGCGCCGTGGTGGAAGTGGACGTAGCCCGGCAGGGACTGCACGCGCACCCAGCGCAGGGCTTCGCCGTGGTAGACGGGCGATTCGGGGTTGGCGGCGGCATGCAGGGGCAGCAGGCGGGGGTCGTCGGGGAGGATGTGGCGGTGGCAGTCCATGCAGCTTTCGGCGCTCGGCATGCCGGCTCCGGCGTCGCGCTCGGCGCCGCGATGGCAGGCGAGGCAGGGGATGTTGGCTTTGTCGGGGTCGCTGTGGGTGGCGTGGTCAAAGGGCATGGGCTGCGCGGGTTCGTAGCTCGGTGCGCGGAAGGCGTAGTAGTAGACGGCGATGAGGGCCGCGACGGGAACGACGAGCAGGGGCAGCCAGGCGAGCAGGGCTCGGCGTGGTGAGGGGGGCGGGGCGTCGGTTTGCGGCGCGGCGGCTCCCTGCCCTGAGGCCTCCTGCTCTGCGGCTCTCGCTGCGGCGGCTCGCTGCTCGGCGGCCTCCTGCTCGGCTGCGGGGGCTGCGGGCGGCGGCTCGGGGGCGCGGCGGCGTGTTTCTGGCTCGGGCGAGGTCATGCGTCGGGGTCTTCGGCGATGTCTTCACCCATGTCTTCGGGGTCGACGGCTTCGTCTTCGTCGGAGGCGCTTTCAGGGTCTTCGGCTTGGTCTTCGTCGACGATGACGGCGGCCCCGGTGTTGATGATGCGCGTGCCGCCGGGCACGGGGTCGGTGTGCTCGCGGTGCATGGTGCAGAGGCTTCGCGGCTGGTTGATGTCGACCAAGTTATCGGTGTAGGCGGTGCCCTCGTACTCGCAGCCCGAGTGAGCGAGCATGCCCGAGACGCGGCAGAGGCGCAGCCCCATGCTGCGCGGCGCAGCCGGGGTGCCGCGGATTTCTCCCATGGCGTAGCCGCGCTCTTGCGCTTGTTTCATGATGCCGACCCAGAGGGGGAGGGCGACGGTGCCGCCGTAGGCGCGATCGGCAATGGTGCGCGGTTTGTCGAAGCCGACCCAGACGGCGGTGGTGAGTTCGGAGGTGAAGCCGCAGAACCAGGCGTTGCGGTAGCTGTTGGTCGTGCCGGTCTTGCCGCCCGCCGGTGCCGTGAAGCCGAGCTGCTGCATGCGCCCGGCGGTGCCGCCGGGTTTGGTGATTTTCTGCAGGATGGCCGTGGTGATGGCGGTGGTGCGCGGCGAGAAGACGCGCCGCGCCGAGGGTTGGTTGTGCCAGATGACGTGGCCGTCAGCGTCGGTGATGGATTCGATGATGTAGGGGGTGGGGCGCACGCCGCCGTTGGCGAAGAGGGTGTAGGCGGAGGCTACTTCGAGGGGCGAGGCCTCCCACGTACCCAGATAGATGGTGGGGCCGGGTTGGCGCGGCGGCGCGGGGAAGCCGGCCATGAGGGCGTAGTTGACGACGTTTTGCAGGCCGGCGCGCACGCCGGCTCTCACGGACATGGTGTTGCGGCTCTTGAGCAGACCCCAGCCGGCCGGGTGCATGCCGGTGTAGCGACCGTCGGCGTTGCCGGGGTTCCAGCGGCGCGCGCCGGGTACTTCGCCGGGGCGCAGGCGGTCGTCGGAGAGTTGCGAGTTCGGGGCGTAGCCGCGCTCAAAGTAGGTGGAGTAGACGAAGGGCTTGAAGAGGGAGCCGACCTGGCGCCGACTTTGGACGGCGCGGTTGAGGGGCGATTCGGAGCTGTCTCGCCCGCCGACGACGGCCAGCAGGGCGCCGGTGGCGTTGTCGATGATGACGCAGGCGGCTTGCAGATATTGGGGGCGCAGGCGCGCGGCGGCTTCGGGGTCGCGCGCGCGCAGGGCTTGGTATTCGGCTTGGTAGCGGGCGCGGGTCTGGTACTTGTAGCGGGGGTTTTTCTCAAACATGTCGACGAGGCGCGCGTCCATGTCGTGCATGGCGGCGTCCTGCAGGTCGAGGTCGAGGGTGGTGCGGATGACGAGGCCGCCCGAGTACATGATCTGCTCTTTGATGTGCTGCTCGTCGGCTTCGAGCATGTTGAGGATGTGGTCGACTTCGCTGCGGATGAGGTCGAGCGCGTAGTTGTCCGTCCCGCTCCATTCGGGCAGGCGGGTGACGATGGGCTCGGCCATGGCGCTCTCGTATTCGTTGCGGGTGATGTAGCCGTGCTCGACCATCAGTTTGAGGACTTTGTCGCGCTGGATTTTCGCCGCCGAGGGGCTGCGGTAGGGCGAGAATTCGTTGGGGCTGCAGACGATGCCCGCCAGCAGGGCGGATTCGCTGATGGTCAGGTCGCGCGGCTGTTTGCTGAAGTAGCCGTACGCCGCCTGCTTGAGGCCGAGGAAGGTGTGCCCCCAGAAGACGCGGTTGATGTAGCAGGTGAGGATGGTTTCTTTGTCGTAGGTGGCTTCGATGCGCCAGGCGAGGACGACTTCGGTGAGCTTGGCGTCGAGGTTGCGCTCGCGGTGGTTGTAGGTGTTTTTCGCGAGCTGCATGGTGATGGTGGATGCACCTTGGGTGGCGTGGCGGTGTTTGAAGACTTGGCCGACGGCGCGCATCACGCCGCGCGGGTCGACGCCGCCGTGCTCCCAGAAGGAGCGGTCTTCCTGCACGATGAGCGCGTCGATGAAGTACTGCGGTACTTCTTCGCGCAGGTTGGTGATGGTGCGGCGATTTTCGCCGTGCAGGGTGCCGATTTCGCCGCCTTTGCGGTCGAGGACGATGGAGCGCTCGGGCATGCGCAGGACTTGGGTGATGTCGTAGCGCCCGGCTTTGATGCCGTAGATGATGCCGATGATGAACAGGAAGATGAAGCCGACGAAGCAGAGACTCAGGATGAGGCGCAGCGGCAGCAGGATGATGCGGGGCGCGTGCCGCGTCAGATACCAGATGAGCCGGAAGGGGAAGAAGAGGATAAGCATCAGGGCGCGCAGCGCGCTCATGCCCTTGGCGGGGGGCTTGCGGAAGGTTTCCCAAGGGGCGGGCTCGCCGCCGCGGGCGGTGCTGCCGGAGTCGGAGCCGTAGTCGCTCGAGCCGAGCAGGCCGAAGGCGCGGTCGTCGTCGGCGAGCGGCGGGGGAGATACGGCGGTGCGGCGGCGGGGGGCGTCTCGCCGCGCGGCGGGCGGCGCTTCGTCGCTTCTGAGGTGGTAGGCGCCGCGCTCGGGCTCCGCCTCGCGGGGGAGGTGCCCGCGGGGCGATTCGCCGCGAAGGGAAGCGTCGTTCAAGGCTTCGTCGGGCAGGGATGGGGCGCGCAGCGGTTCGCCGAGTGCCTCGTCGCCGCCGTCCGGCTCGCTGTCGTCCGGCTCGCTGTAGTCGACGCTCTCGCGCTGCACGGGGCGGCGCGGCTGCGGTGCGGCCTGTGCGCGCGGGCGCGCGGCGCGGGGACGCGGGCGCGGTGCGTCGGTATCGTCGTCATCCGATGCTTTGTAGCGAGGGCACATGAGCAGCTGATTGAGTATGCCTGATTCGTTGCGTCTGCGCAAGTAAAATTACCGCCCCGCCCCGCGGCCGCCGCGACTCACAACGCCCTCGGCCTGCGGGTGCGGGCTGAGCTTGTCAAACCATCAAATATGAAGTGTAAATTTTCCGTTCATTTACAGTTCATTTACAGATGCGGGCAGCGGGCGAGTCGGTGCGAGAGGAGGGGTGGCGGCGGCTTGCGGATTGACAGCGGGGCTTTCTTAGGGTAGCATGGGGTCGTTAACTTCACTCGTTTTTTATGGAGACTCTTGTTTCGCGCGGTATTATTGAATCGTATTTTGCTAAACTGAACTCTTGTCTCGAGCTGGATGCCGCTATTGTGGGCGGCGGTCCGTCGGGTATTGTGGCGGCGTATTATCTGGCGAAGGCCGGCCGCAAGGTGGCGTTGCTGGATCGCAAGCTGTCGCCCGGCGGCGGTATGTGGGGCGGGGCGATGATGTTCAATGATATTGTGGTGCAGCAGGAGGCTCTGCCCATTGTCGAGGAGCTTGAGCTGAGCTATCGCGCGTATCGCGACGGAGCTTACATTATTGATTCGGTGCACGCGACGGCGGGTCTGCTGTATCAGGCGACGAAGGCGGGGGCGACGATTTTCAACTGCTATTCGGTCGAGGATGTGGTCTACAAGCAGGGTCGCGTGGGCGGCGTGGTGGTGAATTGGACGCCGGTGCTGCGCGAGGGGCTTCACGTCGATCCGCTGACGCTGATCTCCAAGACGGTGCTCGATGCAACGGGGCATGATTGCGAGATTGCCAAGACGGTGGCCCGCAAGAACGGGGTGCGCCTCAATACGCCGACGGGCGGTGTGATCGGTGAGATGAGTATGGATGCGGCCGAGGGCGAGCGCACGACGGTCGATAACACGAAGGAGATTTATCCCGGGCTCTTTGTTTCGGGTATGGCGGCCAATGGGGTGAGCGGCAGCTTCCGCATGGGGCCGATTTTCGGCGGTATGCTGATGAGCGGCAAGAAGGTGGCCGAGCTGATGGATGCGTCGATTCGGGCTCAGGGCTGAGGCGCGCGACGGCCTGCCCTGAGGCTTTGATCTTTCACGACCCGCTGCGGCTGTGCCGCAGCGGGTTTTTCGCGCCTGCTTGCGCGGCGTTCCGCGCTGATTGTCATGTGTGCGGCACTTGCGCGACACTTGCGCAACACTTGCGCAACACTTGCGCGAGGCTTGCGCGAGGCTTACGCGAGGCTTGTGCGAGGCTTACGCGACACTTGCGCGACAAGGAAGCGGCGGCACCCGGTGGGGTGCCGCCGCTCGCGTGAGGGGTGCCGAGGCTCGGCTGGGTTCCGTATCAGTATTTGTAGTTGATGTAGAACTGAACCTGACCGCCGTCGTCGATGGCGTTGCCGGTGCGCACGGGGATGGCGTAGTCGATGGCTACGGGGCCCATGGGCAGGTTGAGGCGCAGGCCGATACCGGCGTCGGCGGAGATGATGTCGCTGTTCATGTCGCGCAGGCTGTCGTTGACGAAACCGACGTCGAAGAACATGGCGAAGCGCATCGTTTCCGCGATGGGTGTGGGAACGGTCACTTCAAACTGGGCGTAGGCGCTGTTGCGACCGCCCATGGTCTCGTCACCGGCCAAGGCGCTGTTGACCATGCCGACGTCGCGATAGCGGAAGCCGCGCAGGTTGTTCGGGCCGCCGAGGTAGCAGCGCTCGAAGATCGGGACGACGTCGTTGTCATCGACGGCGCGCACGGTCTCGAAGCCGTAGTTGACGCTGAAGATGCTGTCGAGCGCGGCGTTGTAGTAGTAGGAGCCGCCGAAGCCTGCCGTCCATGTCTCCACCGTGCTGCCGGGGCCGCTGTAGCCGAGGTAGGCTTCAAAGCTGCCGCCCTTGCGGGGGGTGATTTCCGCGTCGCGGGAGTCGTATTTGTAGCTCAGGCGCAGGTGGCTGCGGTCGTAGTCTCCGCCGTTGTCACGGAAGAATTGCGGCGCATAGGGCTCGGGGTCAATCTTGTAGTGCTCGAGGCGGTACTCGAGTTTGACGGAGCTGAACTCGTTGAGCGCTTTCTGCAGCGAGATGGCGTAACCGAAGTTGGTCTGCTCGTAGAAGTCGCTCATGTAGGTCGAGTCGGCGTAGTAGAGCTCGTTGCCCAGAGCGAGTTTGCGGTCGAGGAACCAGGGTTCCAGCAGGTAGATCGAGGCGCTCTTGTACTCGGTGCCGACGTTGGCCGAGACGGTCAGGCGCTGGCCGCCGCCGGTGAAGACGCCGTTGGTGAAGCCCATGATGTCGAAGTTGGTCTGCACGACGGTGGCGTACAGGTAGACGTTCTGGACGGAGGAGAAGGCCACGCCGAGGGTGAGCTGCCCGGTCTTGCCCTCCTGCACGTCGATGTTGATGTCTCGATAGCCGGGGATGTTGGAGGCGGACTGGGTGACGCTGACGGATTCGGGCACGAAGTAGCCGAGGTTGGTGAGTCGCTTGGCGGCGATGTCGAGGTCCACCGAGCTCATGTTGTCGCCGGGCTGAAGGGGAAGTTCGCGCAGGATGACTTTGGTCTTGGTGGTGGTGTTGCCGCGCACCTGAATGCGGCCGACTTTGCTGCGGGTGCCTTCGTTGATGTCGTAGCGAATATCGACGAGGTGCACGCCGTTCTCGTCGACGCCGACTTCGTCAATGACGGGCTGGACGATGGCATCGGCGTAGCCGCGCGCGCCGTAATACTTGCGGATCATTTCGACGTCATCGGTCACCTTCTGCAGCGAGTAGATGTCTCCGCCGATCATGCTGAGGCCCGGTTCGAGCTCGGCCGGGGTGTAGACGCGCGTGTTGCTGAAGCCGACTTTGCGAACGCGGTAGCGCGGGCCTTCGTAGATGTTGATCTCCATGCGGAGCTTCTGGCGCCCCTGACCGATCTTGCGGCTGATGTCGTAGTAGTTGACTTTGGTGATGCGGGCGCGCAGGTAGCCGTAGTTGCGGTAGAGCTTCTCGATTTCGCGCAGGTCTTCTTCGACGCGTTCGCGGTCGATGCGGCCCGACTTGGTGAACCATGTGAAGAGGCCGCGCTCTTTGGTGTGCATGACTTCGTGGAGCTGGGCGCGGTCAAAGACGGTGTTGCCGCGGAAGACGATGGAGTTCATGCTCATCTCGCGGCCTTCGACGATGTCGAAAATCACGTCGTTGTACTCGGGGCGAGAGGTCGGGACGATGCGCCAGGTGACGCGCGTGTCGGGGTAGCCGGCCTCTTGGTAAGCTTTGATGATGGCGGCGCGGGTTTCGGCGAGGCCCTTGTCGGTGATGGCGCGGTTGCTGGTCATTTTTTCGATTTCATCGCGCAGTTCATCATCGTCGAAGCGGTGGTTGCCCGTGAAGCCGATGCCGCCGAGCACTTTGGCGCCGCGCACTTCGAAGGTCACGGCCACGCCGCCGTCGCGCCGTTCAAGCAGCACGCGGGCATCGCCGGACACCATGCCGTTTTCGATGAGGCGCTCGAGGTCGGCGTTGACGCGCATCGCCGAATACTTCGAACCGCGGCGCGTTTGCAGCAGGTCGTAGAGGCGGGAGTCGGGGATGCTGCGCGATCCGGCGTAGCGAATGGACACGGAGACGACTTTCTTGCCCTCCAGACTCACGTCGTTGAAGAAGAGACCGGTCTGCGGGCCGAGCTCTCGATCGGCCTCTTCCATGCCCGGGAGGCTGAATCCGGTCTGCTTCGCGGCGGTGTTCGGCCGCTGCTCGGCGGCAGCGGGATTCTGCCGAGGTTGCGTTTTGTTCTCGGCTTCTTCGGCCAAGACGGCGTCAAGGAAGGGGTCGCCCGTGCTCTGTTGCGCCGCTGACGGCAACGCTGCGGTGAGGGCCAGCGTACTGAGAACGGCTTTCCAATGCGAATTCGAGAGCTTCATGTGCTCGAAGCTAACACACAGCTTGACGCAAGTCAAGCTTTTACACTGCCTGTTTGCTCAATGATTCGCGCGCTCATTCGCGCACGCGCGAGTGTTCGGGCTCTCGCCGGCGCGCGGAGGCGGCCGGAAGGCCGCGCCGGAGTGCAAAACGAGAGCCGCGAAACGGCTTTCGCGGCTCTCGTGTATGTTTTGATCGTCAGCGCGCTGCGCTCTGTTGATCAGGGTTTTGCCGGGGCTTGCTCGGCGGCGGGTTTGAGGCCCTGAAGCTCGAGCAGGGCGTCGGGGTTCGGGTCGCGACCCATGAAGTCGCGGTAGAGTTCGCCGGCCGGCTTCGCGTCACCCTTCGAGAGGATGCATGCGCGGTAGTCGGCTCCCGTCTTTTCGTTCATCAAGCCCTCGTGCTTGAAGCGCGAGAAGGCGTCGGCCGCGAGCACTTCAGCCCATTTGTAGCTGTAGTAGCCGGCTGCGTAGCCGCCGGTGATGCAGTGCGTGAGGGTGCGCATGATGGAGGGCGAGTCGACGGTGAAGGGGATGCGCCAGGGGTCGAGCAGCTCGTTGGTCGCGCTGTCGAGGTCTTTGCCCTTGAACTTCTCGTCGTAGTTGGTGTGCATCTCCAGGTCGAGCTTCGCGATGCAGAGCTGGCCCATGTTGTCGGTGGCGGGCATGAAGTAGCGCAGGTGCTGCATCTTGTCGATGAGCTCTTTGGGCATGGGCTCGCCCGTCTTGTAGTGGAAGGCGTAGGTGGCGACGCCTTCGGGCTCCCACGTCCAGTTCTCATTGAGCTGGCTGGGCAGCTCAACGAAGTCCCATGCGACGGCGGTGCCCATGTGGCAGCGCAGTTCGGTGTCTCCGAGCATCACGTGCATCATGTGGCCGAACTCGTGGAAGAGCGTCTCGACGTCGAGGTGCGAGAAGAGCGTCACGCCTTCTTCATTGGGGGGCGTGAGGTTGGCGCAGACGGTGGCCAGATGGGGAGCGTGGGGCTTGCCGTCGGCGGCCGGATCGCCGCTGACCAGACCGTTCACCCACGCGCCGTCGCGCTTGGATGCGCGCGGGTAGAGGTCCATGTAGAAGGAGCCCAGATGCGCCTTGGTCTTGTTGTCGTACACCTCAAAGAGGCGGACGCCCGGGTACCAGACCTCCTGCATGCCGACGGGGCAGGTCTCGCCGGGCTTGAGGCAGACGGTCGGCACTTCCTTGAAGGTGATGTCGTAGAGGTGCTGGAGGATGGAGAACATGCCCTTGATGACGTTGTTGCTCTCCTGATAGGGGCGCAGCTGCTCCTTGTCGAAGTCGTAGAGCTCGTGCGCCATCTTGTCCATGTAGTAGCGGCGATCCCAAGGGGCGATCTTGTCCGCCTTCTTCCCGGTCTTTTCGGAGACGAAGGCCAGCAGCTGCTCGCACTCGCGGTCAAAGGCGGGTTTGACGGCGGCCATCATGCCGTCGACGAAGCTCATGGCTCGGTCGCCCGATTCCACCATGCGGTGCGCCGTTGTCATGTCGGCATAGGTCTTGAAGCCCAGCAGCTCGGCGAGCTCGCGCCGCAGTTCCATGACGCGGGCGACGATGGGTGCGGTATCCCACTGCCCGGTGCCGATGGCGGACGCCCCCTCCCAGCAGGCTTTGCGCGTGGCTTCGACGTCGCAGCTCTGCATGACGAGGCCGTAGCTGGCGAAGTCGAGCGTGATGAGCCACTGCGGGTTCTGCTCATCGCCGTAGCCCTTGGCGGCGGCGGCTTGCTGCGCGCTCTTCATCCAGTGTTCGGGCATGCCGGCCAGCTGAGAGCGATCGGTGATGACGAGCTGCCACGCGTTGCGGGAGTCGACGACGTTTTTGCCGTATTGGTTGGTGAGTTCCGACAGTTCGCGGAGAATCTCAGCCTTGCGGGCTTTCTGTTCCGCCGAGAGGTCGGCGCCGTTGTCGCGGAACATGTCCACCACCTGCTGCACGTAGCGCTGCTTTTCGGGCGAGAGGGTTTTGACCCAAGGCTGCTCCGAGGCGCTCTTGATGACGGCCCAGAGGCGGTCGTTGGTGGTGATGGAGGAGGCGTACTCGGTGTAGGCGGGCAGCACTTTGTCTTTGGCCGCGCGGAAGTCGGGCGAGTCCATCACGGAGGCGAGGTGCATGAAGTAGCTCATGGCGCGATCCAGTTCGCGATCCACGTTCTCGAAGGCGCCGAAGACGTTTTCGTAGGTCGCCTGCTCGGGCTTGACCGAGCAGATGACATCGAGGCGCGCCCGCGCCATGTCTATGCCCAGCAGCACATCGCGAATGCCCTGCTCGGCACTGAGCTTCACCCACTCGGGGTAGTGGCGACTCTCCAGGAAGGGATGATTCTTCACTTCGGCGGCCGTCAGGGCAGCGCCGACTTCTCCTGCCGCCTGCGCGGGAAGCATCCCGCCGAGGCAGCAAGCCATGGCTATCATAAGTTCTCGTTTCGTCATAACATAATCAGAGGCTCACCCGAGCCGTCTCATAGGGGTACGTCGTCAGTTTGTCCATCCTTACAAAAAAAATGCTTTCGGGGCCAAAAAAGGCTGTCATCTTGCGTCAAACGGGGCTTTTTGCGCGGTTTTGAGGAGACTCCGCGCTTGACAAGCGGGCGGCGAATCGTACAATTTCAAGCCGACATGGCGAGGTTTCCGCAACGTCACCCCCTGCTTGCTTGGCTGCTGTTGCTGGCTTTGATGCCGGCCATCATCGGCGGCTCGCTGACGCACGCCTGCGGCTGTGAGGGCTTGATTTATGTGGGCGGCTGCCGCTGCTACGGGGATGCCGACCACAGCGCCGCCGCGGAGACCGCCGTCGATGACTCTGCCTGCGCCGGCTCCGTGGGCGATGGCGCCCGGCAGGCAGCAGAGGGCTCGTGCCGCAGCGGCTGCTGCGGGGCTGCTGCTCCGTCGCCGCAGCCCGATACCCCGCCCGATGCTCCGGCGCAGCCGCTCGATGCGGCGAGCAGCGTGCCGACGACAATCGGCCTGCCGACGCACCATTGCGACCACCTCGGTTATGAGATGGACAGTGCGATGCCGCGCTTCGTGCTGCCGGCTCAGCCCGTCGCTCTGTTGCCTGCGGCGATGGCTCCCGACCTGCGCCCGCACCATCTCGCCCCCAACACTGCCCTCGACCCGCTCGAGCCGCAGGAGCCGCCCCTCATCCCCCTCCGCTGCGAGGCGCATTTGCTCCCCCTGCGCCTTTGATACCCCCTGCGCCCGCCGAGGCGCTTTGCCGCAGGGAAGCGCTGCCTCCGCAGCACCCGCTTCAGGTGCTCGCCTTCCCTGCCCTTGGGCCGCGTCTGCCCGCCGAGGCTTCGTCGGCGCGGCGGCCTGCTTCGCCCCGATGGCGCGGGATGCCCCGCACGGGCTTTTCCCGTCCCCCGATGACAAAAAAACGTCTTTTTTGCACAGAGGGCTTGCCAAGTGGGGCAATGAGGTGTATTAAACATTCAAGCAATCGTTCAAATATGCCTCATTCCTTGACTCCCGAGACAGCCGAACAGCTTCTGCCCGTTGAAGACAGCCGCGACCCTGCGGATTGCTTCAGGGGCTCCGGCGACGGCTCTCGCGTTTTCACCCTCTGCACGCTGCCCTTCGCAGCCTCCCTTTTCTCCACTCCAACCATCATCTCATCGTTATGATCAAACACCTTATCTGCGCCGCGGCCCTGCTCGGGCTGGCGGCGTCGTGCAGCACGTATGAGGCGCGTCCGGTCGATCTGCGGCGCGACAGCGATGCCTGGCTGAGTCTCTCGCAGCAGCTCTGCGACAAGAATCGACGCCTGAGCGCCGCCGACCTGCACCGCATCGGTCTTCTGCTCAACCCCGAGCTGAACAGATCGCGCCTGAATTACGCGAAGAGCACCCGCGTCTCGGAGATGGCGGGGCTCTGGGAGGATCCGTCGCTCTCCGCCGATCTGGTGCGCGTCCTGCGCGAAAACATCACCAACGGCGGCATCAGCCCCGGCCTCACCCTCCCCGTCACGGGGCTGCCGCACATTGCCAAGCGCATCGCCGAGCAGTACAAAGAGGCCGACTACTGGAATGTCAAAACCGACGAGCGCGACTTTCTCGCCAAGCTCGACGCGCTGCGCTACCGCATCATCGTCACGCACGAGAAGCTCGATATCATGAACCAACGCCTCAGCCAGCTCGAGGACGAGCAGGAGCGCATCGGGCATCTGCATGAAATCGGCGAGGTGGAGTTCGCCGACTACCAAGTCATCAATCAGCGGCTTTTCGATACGATCAAAGAGAAACAGGAGCTCGAAAACGAGCACCTGCAGCAGCATCGGCAACTCATCGCCCTGCTCGGTTTGCACCCGAATGTGGGCGAGGTGGAGCTCTCCGGCGGTCTGCCGCAGGGCGTGCCGACGGCCGTGGCCGTTCCCGATGGCGAGCGTCTGCTGCGCTCGCCGGAGATCCGCGCGCTCTCGGCGAACTACGCCGCCGGGGAAGAGGAGCTGCGCCGCGAGATTCGACGGCAGTACCCCGAGCTGGGGCTGGGCGGCAGCTACGAACGCGAGGAACACAATAACAAGATCGGCGTCGGCCTCGAACTGAGCCTGCCGATCTGGAACCGCAACCGCGAGGCGATCGCCGCCGCCGAAGGCGAGCGCGACATCCGCGCCTGCGATCTCGTCAGCCGCTGGCGGGGCATTTTGCAGAACGCCTCATCGCTCGGCGAGCAGCAGAAGCTCGTGCGCAGCCACTGCGTCTCGGAGCTCGAACGCCTGACGCGCCTGCGCCGCAACGGCGAGCGACAGGAAGAGCTCTACAAGCTCGGCGAAACCGGGCTGCCCGCCCTGGCCGAAGCCCGGCACGAGATTTACCAACGCCGCCTCAGCTATCTGGACTGCCTCGCGCAGCTTCTCGACATTCAAGTTCAACTCTATTACCTCAACCCCGATTTCAACGCATGAACACCCATCTTCTCATCGGCCTCGCGGCCGCCCTCATCACCTGGCCTCAGAGCTCTGCGGCCGCCGCTCAGGACAGCGGAGCAGCCTCCGCTCACCCTGTTTCTCATCCCACCGCCGACGAAGCGGCCGGGAACCACCACCCCGAAAGCTGCGAGCACGCTGACCACAACCACGAACACGGCGCCGCCTGCACGCCGGACAACAACCACGAACACGCCGATGCGAGCCACGCCGAAGAGGCGCCTGAACACGGCGCCGCCTGCACGGAGGACCACGACCACGGGCAAGGCGGCCAGGGCGATGCCGTCATCGTGTCGGTCGATGCCCGCTCGCGCCACATCCTCAACATGCAGGTGGAGCAAGTGCCCGCGGGCAACCGCACGCTGGTGCACAGCCTCTACGGCTACCTGACCACGCCCGATCACGCCGTCTCCGCCTACGCGATGCCCTGCGCGGGGCGCATCAGTCTGCAAGTCAAATCCGCCCAGCAGGTTCGCAAGGGCGACCTGCTCTTCACGGTGGATTCGCCGGCTCTCTACGAACAAATCGCCGCCGTGGAGAGCGTCCGCGCCGGGCTCGACCGCTGTGCGGAAGAGCTGGCCGCCCTGCAGGAACGCCTTGACGGCCTGCGCGGCGCCGGGGTGCGCAACAGCAGCCTCGAAGAGCAGCAGCGCTTCAAGAAAGCCGAGCAGCGCCAGCTCGAAAGCGACCTCCGCACCGCCGAGGCACGCCTCAAAGCCCAGCTGGGCGGCGGTGAGCTGCAGCGCAGCGACGACGGCAGCGCTCTGTTGCTGGTGCGCGCGCAGCACGACGGCACCGTCCGCAACGTCGGCGTCTCGCAGGGCAGCTGGGGCGAGCAGGGCGCACCCGTCATCACCATGAGCAACACCGCCGCCATGGAAATCATCGGCTCGCTCTACGCCGGCAACATGCCGCACTTCACCGCCGTGCGCGCTCTTGTTCCCGTCGGCCGCGAGAACCGCCACCTCACCGGAACGTGGCGCCTCGCCGAGCAGGTCGATCCTCAGAAGCTCACCCGCACCCTCTACTTCACGCCCGATGAACTGCCCGCGGGCGTGCCGGCCGGCCAGCTCTGCCGCCTCGACCTCTACGACGAGCAGGCGGAGAACGACGGCAGCATCGCCGTTCCCGACTCCGCCCTCGTCAAAGTCGGCGTCGATGACGTCGTCTTCGTCGAAATCAGCGAAGGGCAATACGCCATGCTCAAGGTGCATGCCGGCACGAGCCGACGCGGCATGACCCCCGTCAAGGGGCTGATGCCCGGGCAGCGCATCGTCGTCAAGGGCGGCTATGAGCTCAAGTACATCCTGCCCGGTGAAGGGCAGAAGAAGAAGGCCGGGCACTTCCATGCCGACGGCAAATTCCACGAAGGCGAAGACAACTAATGCCGCTATGAACGCCCTACTGAGTTTCTGCCTGCGCAACCGCATCACCGTGCTCATCATCACGGCGGCGCTCAGCGTGCTGAGCTTCTTTGTCGTCGCGCAGCTCCCCGTCGACGTTTTCCCCGAGCTCAAAGTCCCCCGCGTCACCATCCAGACCGAAGCGGGCGGCCTGAGCGCTGAGGAAGTCGAACAATACGTCACCATACCCCTCGTCTCGGCCATGCGCGGCTCGGCCGGCGTCGAGCGCGTCAGCTCCTCGTCCGGCGCCGGGCTCTCCTTCGTCTGGGTCGACTTTGACTGGGATACGGACATTTATCTCGCGCGTCAAATCGTCTCCGAGCGCCTAGCCGCCGTGCGATCTTCGCTGCCGCAGGAAGCGGAATGCGAGCTGGCGCCCATCGTCTCGGTCACCGGAGAAATCATGCTCATCGCCATCACCGGCGATGAGAGCGCCGACCTGCTCGACATGCGCCGCATCGCCGAGTTCAACCTCCGCAACCGCCTGCTCTCCATCCCCGGCGTCGGCCAAGTCACCGTGCTGGGCGGCCGCATGCCCGAGTATCAGGTGCTCTACGACCCGGAAAAGATGCGGCAGGCCGGCATCACCCTCACCGACCTCAAAGCCACCATCGAAGCCTCGCAAAGCAGCATCCCGGCGGGCTATCTGGAGGACGTCGCCGGACAGGAACTGCCCGTGCAACAGGCCTCTCGCACCGCCACCCCCGAGCAGCTCATGCGCACCCTCGTGCCCGGCCACCCCAGCGGCGTGCTGCGCCTTGAAGACGTCGCCGAGGTGAAAATCGACGGAGCTCCGCGCCGCGGCAACGCCGGCTTCCAAGGTCGCCCCGCCGTCATCCTCTCGGTGCAAAAAGTTCCCGGCGCCAACACCAAGGAGCTCACCGAGCTCGTCGACGCCGCCGTGAAAGAGTTTGAGCAGAGCCAGCTGCCGGCCAACATGAAGCTGCACACCGACGCCTACCGACAGGCCGACTTCATCGACCTGTCGCTTGAAAACGGCAAAGAGACACTCTGCATCGCCGGCATCGTCGTGATGATCGTCATCCTGCTCACCCTGCTCAACCTGCGCACGGCCATCATCACGCTCATCACCATGCCGCTCTCCGTGCTGCTGGGCATGGCCTGCTTCCCGCTCTGCGGGCTGGCCGTCAACATCATGACGCTCGGCGGTCTGGCCGTGGCCGTCGGCGACGTCGTGGACAACGCCATCATCTTCGTCGAGAACGCCTGGCGCAGCCTGAGCCGCAACGCGGCCCTGCCGCCGGAAAAACGCCGCTCGCGCTTCCGCGTCCTCATGGATGCGCGCGGCGAAATCGTCAGCTCCATCAGCTTCTCCTCGCTCATCATCCTGCTGGTCTTTGCGCCGCTGCTCTTCCTGAGCGGGCTGGAGGGGCAGTTTTACCGCCCGCTGGGCATCTCCTACATGCTCGCTCTGGCCGCCTCTCTGCTCGTCGCCATCACCCTCGTCCCCGTCCTCTGCATGATGTGGTTCAAGCCCGCCAAGCGGGGCGACACCTCGGGCGACTCGGCCTCGGCGCGACTCATCAAGCGTCTCTACACCCCCGTGCTCAACTTCTGCCTGCGCTTCCCCAAGAGCGTCTTCGGCAGTCTGCTGGCCATCACGGCGGGCGCCGTCTGGCTCGGCTCAACCTTCGGCACGAGCTTCCTGCCGCCCTTCAATGAAGACTGCTACACCGTCTTTGTCAACACCGTACCCGGCACCTCGCTGGCTGAAACCGAGCGCATCTCGCAGCAGGTGATGAAGGAAATCGGCAAGATCGACGGCGTCAAGAGCGTTGCCCAGCGCACGGGACGCGCCGAAAACGACGAGCACGCCGAACCCGTCAGCGCCTCCGAGCTGCTGGTGCGCGTCGACCTGAGCAAAAACCAGCGCCGCATCCGCGAGCAAATCAGCGCCATCCTGCACGGCATTCCCGGCACCAGCGGCATGATCGGCTTCCCGCTCGCGCACCGCATCAGCAACGCCCTCTCGGGCTCGAACTCCGAAATCGCCATCAACATCTACGGCCAAGAGCTGCCCCAGATCCGCGCCGCCGCCAAAAAAGCCGCCGAGATTCTCAGCAGCATGCCCGAAGTCGCCGACGCGCGCGCCAACCGCGAAGTGATGGTCGACACCGTCTGCATCGACTACAACCGCGAAGCGCTCGCCGCCTGCGGCCTCACCGTCGCCGAAGCCGCCGAGCAGGTCTCCGCCGCCCTCAACGGCCTCAAAATGGGCGAAGTCATCCGCAACCTCGACCACTGGAACATCATGCTGCGCCTCGACCCCGAGCTGCGCACCGGCATCGACGACGTCCGCAACCTGCAACTCGTCGCTCCCGGCGGGCGCACCATGCGCCTCGACGACGTTGCCCAAATCTACCGCACCGAAGTCACCAACCTCATTCTGCGCGACAACTCGATGCTCAAGGCCATGATTTCCTGCAACCCCTCGCTGGACTCCAACCTCGGCGACCTCGCCGACGCCTGCCGCGAGAAGCTCGACCCCGTCATGAACGAAATGGGCTGCACCGTCGACTACGCCGGCACCATCAAGAGCCGCGAACAGGCCGGCAACCGCCTCTACGCACTCGGGGCGGTTGTCTGCGTGCTCATCGTGCTGCTGCTGGCCACCTCGCTGGGCAGCGTGCGCCGCGCTCTCATCACGCTCATCAACATCCCGCTCTGCCTCGTGGGCGGCATCGCCGCCATCTTCCTCACCTCGGGCGACACGCTGCGCTCGATAGCCGAGGGCGGCTACGTGCCTCCCATCCTCTCGGTGAGTTCTCTGGTGGGATTCGTGACGGTCATCGGCTTTGCCATTCGCTCCGGGCTCATCCTGCTCAACCGCTACCGCAGCCTTGAGGCCCGCGGCCTGAGCCCCGAAGAGGCGATTCGCGCGGGCTCGACCGAGCGCGTCATCCCCATCATCATGACCTCGCTGACGACCATCCTCGGCCTGCTGCCCCTCGTCTGGGCTCGCGACCAACCGGGCGGCGAACTGCTGGCTCCGCTGGCCATCGTCCAGTTCGGCGGTCTGTTGAGCGCCACGGTGCTCAACCTGCTGGTCATGCCCGCCACGGCCAAAATCTTTGCACGCTGGATCAGCCCGGCCGAACGCCGCGACAGCTGAACAAAGGCTGACCTAAGGATGAGCAAAGGCTGAACGACGGAGGGCCTCGCACCCCCGCGCAGGCTCCGCCGCACAAAGCCCCGCCGCACCCCGCCACCCGACCGCTGCAACGGCAGCGGTCGGGTTTTGACTTGCCCGAGCCGCGCTCATCCGCTATGCTCACCCGCATGAAACGCCCCCCTCGCGACAACGAAGACGAACTCATCGGCGCCTACTACAACCGCGCCTGCATCGGCATCTTCAGCGCCGGAGCCGTCGCCCTCCTCGTCAGTTGGCGCCTCGAGGTCGCCGAGATGGCGGGCAGCCTCATCTTCGTGCTGCTCGTCCTCTACCGCATCATCAAACCGCCGCTGATGCGGCGCTTCTTCCCGCGCACCCACGAAGAGAAAGTCTCGTTCTGGATGCTGCTCATCTGCCTGATCATCCTCTACACCGTACTCATCCTCTGCGCCCGGCAGCGGCACGACGAGCTGGAGAAAAGAGAACTACAGCAGCATACCCGGCAGCAACAGACCCCCTACCCCTCCCCGCACATCGCCCCCCTCGTCACCCCCCACGCAGCCCCGGCAGCGCCGCCCCGAATACCCCGCCCCCACTGAACAGAACCCCGGCCGGCAGAGCCTCGGCCGACAGAGTGAGAACAACAGCCGACCGCGAGAGAACAACAACAGCCGACCGCGCGAGGACAACAACAGTCGCCCCCGCACGAGCGGCAGCGTGCCGCGCGCAGCCTAAGCCCCCTCGCCCGCCGGCAGGCGCACCAGCTCCAGCAGCTCCGCCGGGCTGAGATGCAGCAGCAACTTCTCGAGGCCGCCCGCCAGCAGCGCATCCGCCATCGCCGACTTGCGCGCCAGCATGCGGTGAATATTCGCCTCAATCGTCCCCAGACAAATCAGCGGATGAATCGTCACCGGCTGCGTCTGCCCGATGCGATACGCGCGGTCGCTGGCCTGATTCTCCACCGCCGGATTCCACCAGCGATCGAAATGAATCACGTGGCTCGCCCGCGTCAGCGTCAGCCCCGTGCCGGCCGCCTTGAGCGAGAGCACGAAAAAGCGGGGCCCGCCCGGATGCTGGAAGCGCTCCACCAGCTGCTGACGCTCCGCGATCGGCGTACCGCCGTGCAGGCAGAGCCCCGGCGCCCCGAAAACGCCCGCCAAAAAATCGTGCAAGGGCTCCATCATCGTGCGATACTGCGTAAACACCAAACAGCAGGCCCCCGAAGCCGCCACCTGCTCCGCCAGCTGCCCGAGCCGCTGCATCTTGCCGCTGCGCGCCGGGTCGTAAAAAGGCTCGCCCAAATACTGAGCGGGGTGATTGCAAATCTGCTTGAGCCGCCCGAGCACCGGCAACACCAAGCTCAAACGCGTCGCCGCATCGGGCTCCTGAATCAACACCTGCAAACGCTCCACCTCTCGCGCGTAGAGAGCCGTCTGCTCGGGGCTCAGGAAGCAATAGGCCGGCTGCTCCGTCTTGGGCGGCAGCTCCGGCAGCAGCGCCGGATCACTCTTCAGACGCCGCAGCATAAAAGGCCGCACCAAGCGGCGCAGCGCCGTATAATCCGTCCCCATCGAGCGCAGCATCGCGAGAAACTCGCGCTCGCTGCCCAGCAACCCGGGATTGAGAAACTCGAAGAGACTGCGCAACTCACTCAGATTATTCTCGACCGGCGTCCCCGTCAGCGCCACGCGGCGCGGCGAGCGCAGGCGCAGCACGGCGCGCGTGCGCGCCGAATCCGCATTCTTGATCGCCTGCGCCTCATCGAGCACCAGCGCCGGCAACTCAGCCGCCGCCGGCAACTCATGGCGCGACACCATCCCGTAAGTCGTCAGCGCCACCTCACAGCGGCGCAGCAAACTCATCGGCGACGCACGCAGCAAATCTCCGTCGGCGCGGCTGAGCGCGTAGGAATGCAACGTCAGCACCCGGAGATCCGGCGCGAAACGCGCCAACTCATCCTGCCAATTGCGCAGCAAACTCGCCGGCGTCACCACCAGCGCCGCCCCGCGCCGCAGATGCCCCGCCGCCTGCAAATGCAGCAGCCAGGCAATCACCTGAAGCGTCTTGCCCAGCCCCATATCATCCGCCAGACAAGCCCCGAAGCCGGGCTCCGTCACATTGAGCAAAAAGCGCACCCCTTCGAGCTGATACGGGCGCAGCATCGCTCGGAGCGGCTCGGGCAGCATCGGCTCCTCGCGGCCGAATTGCAACTGAGAAAGCGCCAGCGCCAGACGCGCCCCCGCCGCCGCGCGCGCCCCGTCCTCAAGCGGCGGCAGATTCGGCAAAGCCTCGCGCCGCTTGCCCAGCAAATAGCGCAGCCCCGCCAGCAGAGGAATACCGCCCGCCGCCATGCGCTCCGCCGAGCGCCAATTCTCCAGCAAAGCCCTCAGGCGCTCGCGATCAAGCCGCACCCACTCGCCGCGAAAGCGCACCAAACCGTCGCCGAGCGCCAGCAGCTCTCGCAGCTCCTCCTCCGTCAAATAGCGATCCCCCAGCGCCACCTGCGGCACAAAACGCAGCAGCGCGTGCACATTGAGAGACGGCGAGCCGTCCGGCTTGCCCGCACCGCCCGGCCCCGCCTTCGCCCCCTCCTCAGCCTCCGGCGGCAGATCAAACTGCACCACCAGCTGAGCCTTAGGCGGCCGCGACTTCCAGAGATTCACCATCCGCACCTCAATGCCCGCCTCCTCCGCCAGCGGCACCGCATCCAGAAACGCGCATGCCTGCCGAGCCGTCCAAGCGCAGGGGCGATACACCGCCTGCGAATCAATCAGCTCGCGCATAAACGCATGGCTCTCGGCCAGTCGGCGCAGCGGGCGCAGCAGCGCCAGCAGCGCCTCGCGATCACCCGCGCAAAGCTGCGCCGCCAAGCCCAGAGGCGCGTGGCGCGGCTTGCCGTCCGCCCCGACCTTGTGAATAAACGTCGCCAAAAACGCAAAAGGCAGCTCCGGCGCATCATCCCCCGTCTTCTCCGCCAAATGAAAACACAGCATCCCCAACTGCTGCCAACCCTCGCCGAGGCGCCCCAGCCACTGCTCGGGAGTGCAACACTCGCGGCGGCAAAGCTCGTGCAGCGCCGGCACCAGCGAAGCAAACCAAGCCCGCAGCCCCTCCGCCCCCAGCGTCGCGCCGTAGAGCGGCGGCATCGCCTCGAGCAAACGCACCGCCTCCGTCGGCGACGGCACCGTCAGCCCCGCCGCGGCCTCCTCCGACGCCCCGCGCCGCAGCGCCGCCAAATAACGCATCATCGCCTCGCGCGTCCGCTCATACAGCCACGCCAAACCCGGCGAAGCCCCCGCCGGCAAACCGAAGCGCAGCAAATCGAGCATCCCCGCCCCCGGCGACAGCGCAAACGCCCGCTCCAGACGCGGCAAAGCCCTCGCCGGCACCAGCTGCGGGCGACCCTCCTGCGTAAGACTGAGCGAAAGCTGCACCACCCCATTCTAGCCCCGCAACCACCGTCTAGCAAGCTCAAAGCCGCGCCGCAACACCCGAGCCGCACCGCCGAGCAGCGCCGCCCATAACGCACCGCCCATGATGCCCGCCTGAGCCGCGTCGCCGCCCGCAACGCACCGCCCATGATGCCCGCCCGAGGCAGACACCCGCGACGCAACCACCATAACGCCCGCCCGAGCTGCGTCGCACCGCCCGCGACACCCCGCGCCGGAGCCCTCAATCCGAACGCACGTAGCGCGTGCGCGGACGCGTCTCTGCCACATCAAAAAAGCGCAGCGAACGCTCCACCGGCTCGCGCACCAAATCGAGCAGGCGAATGGCACCTGCGGGGCAAACCTGCTGGCAAGCCGTCTGCGGCATCTCCCCCTCGAGCTGAGCCGCATTGATGCGCTGCACACAGTAACTGCACTTCTCCATCACCCCGCGCGGGCGCACCGAAACCTCAGGATTATCGGGGCGATTCTGTAGGCGGCGCGACGCGCGGGCGTAATCATGAAAATTGAAACGCCGCGCCTCGTAAGGGCAGGCCGCCGAGCAATAGCGCGTCCCCCAGCAGCGCGGGTACACCATCGCACTGAGCCCCGACTCCGTATGCACCGTCGCATTGACCGGGCAGACCGACTCGCAGGGTGCCTGCTCACACTGGCGGCAAGCCAGCGGCACAAACATCGCCCGCCTCCCTTGGGCATCCAGATACGCATCCACGCGCAACCACTGCAAATCGCGGCCGCGGCGCAACTCCTCCGCCCCCACCGTCGGCACATTATTCTCCGCGCGACAGGCCAGCGTGCAAGCCTGACAGCCGATGCATGCCGACACATCAATGCACATTCCCCACTGCGGCGACGCACCCCGCACCGGAGGATTCGCCTCCATCACCAGCTCTCCCGCCTCAGGCATCGGGTGCAGCGCACGGCGCGGCAACACATCCGCCTCATCACCCTCCAGCAACTCACCCTCTGCCCACGCACCCAGCCCCGGCAAGAGCGGCAGCAGCGCAACCTCGAGCCCCGGATGCGTGCAAACCGGCAGCACGCAGTCCCCCGAGCGCCACGCGCGCGGACGGCTCGCCTCCTCCGCCGCCAGCCCCGCCGAATGCGCCGCGCACGGCAGCCAGACCACCGGCTCCCCCCTCACCCCGCTAAGCGCATCCTCCGCCTCGCGCAACCACACATTATGCCTGAAGCGCCCATCCGCAAAAAAGGGATGCAGATACGGAGAACCCGCCGGAGCCGGCGCCAGACGCACAGGCAGCGGCGCTGCCCCGGGCAACACCCCCCGGCGCAGCCCCTCATCGAAGCCCGGCACCAACTCTGCCAGCCGCGCATGCACGGGCGACACCCCCTCGCGCCCCTCATCGGGCAGCTCACCGTCGCGCAGCAGCGCCTCCAACACCTCGGCCTCCGAGAAAGCCGGACGCAGCGGCAGCGTCACCGGCTGGCGCAAGCAGAGATGCCCCCGCGCATCCGCATCCGCCCCCCACTCCTCCAGAAAATGCGTCTGCGGCACCACATAGCCGCACAAGCGCGCACTCTCATCCGGCAACAAACACAAACGCAGCGTCTCCGCCGAGCACTGCCCGAGCGCACGCGCAAAAGACGGCGAAAAAGCCGCCGGATCCCCCGGCGTCAAAATCATGAGCAAATCCAGCGCATCATCCCGCAGCAAAGCCGTCAGCTCCGCGAGAGCCTCCTCCCCCTGCGGGCGCCCCACATCCCAGCGACAAGCCGGCCCGAAAGCCGCCTCCGTCAGGCGCTCCAGCTCCGGAAAAGACACCGCGCGCGCTGCCCCCGCCGGATCCCAACTGAAAAAATAGCGTCTTGCCGCCGCCGCACAGGGCAGAGCCCGCAGCGCCGCCACCTGCGCCTCGCGCAACGGCGACCAGCCCTGCGGCAACAGAAAAGCCACCCGCGCCTCCTCGCGCAGCGCCGCCGCCCAACCGCGCATCGCCCCGCGCAACCCGCGCATCGGAAAAGGCTTGCCGTTAAAACTCGGCTGCGCCGTACGCCCCCCGTCATACAAATCCAGCAACGACGCCTGAGCCCAAGCCGGCAACCCGCGCATCCCCGGCGCCTGCGGCAGCGCCTGAAGCGCCGTAGGGCGCCCCTCGTGGCAAACCGCCAGCAGCGGCAGAGCCCCCGTCGCCCATGGAATCGACGAGGCGAAACAAGACGCCTCCCCCGCCCGCATCCACTCCGGGCAACTCTCCGGCGCCACGGCAAACTCCTGTGCCCGGCGGCAAGCCGGCAGTGCCAGCGCAGCCAGCGCCCCCAAACCCTTGAGAAAATCGCGGCGAGTAAGGTGAAGCGACATCGTGGCCTCATTGTACCCGAACAAAGCGCTCGGCGCAAGCCTCCCGCGTGCCAGCCTCCCTCCATCAACCTTCCCCCGCATCACCTCCTCGCGATGCAAACCCTCCCCACCCATCCCCACCACGCCGGCAGCGCCGCCACCCGGCACAGCGAGCGGCACAGCGAGCGGCACAGCGAGCGACACAAAGCGGCGGGGGAAACTCCCCCGCCGCCCGGACAAACTCTGAGCTCAGGCCGAGACGCCGCCTCAGAAGCTGTAACGCACATAAGCATTCAAGCCCTGAGCCGTCTGCCCCGAGCGAGCCTCGAGGTGATACGCCGCACCGGTGCTCCAATGCTCGTCCAGAATGAAGGTCGCGCCCGCCTGCAACATCAGCGCACTGCGGCCGGGATTGCTGCCGTGCACCCGAGCCTTCGCGCCCGCCACATCCACCGTTGCATGCGGATTGCTGCGGCTGATATCACCGACGTACGCCACCGACAACTCCGGGATAACGACGGCATTATTCCACAGAGCCATCGTCGTCGAGAAGCGCACACCCACCGGCACGCGCCAGACCTGCATCGCCCCGCGACTGTAACGGCGGTTCAGCCCGTCGCCGAAATCCTCCGTCAGTGAGCCATGGGAACCATACACGTAATCCAAACCCGTGAAAGGCGTCACCATGAAATAATCCGACACCTTGTAATTCAACTCAGCCTGCAAACCGAAACTCCAGACATCGTCATCCCAGTCCGCAGCACCGGGCGAGCCATCAATGAAACGCGTGCGCGCTTCATTGTCCACGCGTCCGTAGGCCACATACCCCCCGATGTAGAGCCACATATCATCGCTCAGCCGGCAATCAGCACCGCCGTAGAGCGCAAACATCAGCGCATCCTGGTCAACCGTCGAGCCGGCATCGGACTTGAAGGTGCCGAAGCCCTGCCCGAAGGCCAATCCCGCGCGCACATTCCGATCCGAATCTCGCAACAACTCCGCATCACAGCCCACGGCATAACCTCCGCTGTTGAAATCGAAGCCCTGGGCACCGCCCATGTTCGAGAAATAGCCCAGACCGGATCCCCAGAGGCTGACGCCCTTCCCCCTCCCGTGGTAATCGCGCAATTGCTCCTGCGGGAAGCACAGGCGAGACGAAGCCTGCGTCATCACCGCCTTGCGGGCGAAATCCTGCACCATTCCCGTGCTCGCCCAAAGCGTATTGAGAAGATCAGACGCTCCGTGCACCGTAGCGGCAGCCACCGCATCCGGCGCTAGAACGAGGCGCAGGGTACCGTTCTCATCCACCGAGAACAACTCCGCATGCTCGCCGCTGACCTGATAGGTCATATTCAGCTCGAGCGTGCAATCCGTCGCTGCGGCATCGGCCGCCTCTGCCTGTTCGGTGACAAGCTGAAGCGGTATCGCCTTATCCGCGCGAGCCATCGCTCGCTTGAACGCGCCGGACCCCAGCACCAGATCAGCGCTGATGATGCCCTCACCCGCCGTCAAACCGCCGTTATCAACGACGATATTCGAGTAGGTGCCGGCACCGGCGTTCTGTTCCGTCGCCGCGACATCGCCGTCGACATAAAACACCAACGTGGTGTCCGAGCCCAGCGTCAATTCGTCAAAATGAGGCGACCCGGCCGAGGGCTGAATCCCCACAACAACCGTCCTCTCATCATCATACAGCGCGGTACCGCCTGCGTAAACGGTACTGCCGGCCACCGTCTGCACACTTCCCATTCGTCCGCTGCCGGCCAAGGTTCCGGCCACCGAGCAAACAGAACCGGTGCTCATCTGCCCGTCATTGACCAGATAGGCACCGGCCGCGATTGTATGCGGCTGTGCGAAAGTAGGCGCAGCCTCGCCCAAAATGAGGCTTGCGCCTTCTGCGTTAACGAAAGCGCCGGTTGCATCCACACAAAAATATTGAGCGATGTCGGTCTTGCCTCTGTTCTCGAACAGCGCATCCGCATAGATTGCAAGAACGTCGCCATCGTACGTACTGAGGCTATCCGCCACGCGCACCACCGTCGTTCTTTCCCCCGTACCAAGCCTTCCCATAAACATTTGCGCCACATTGGCCGCCCCTCCTTCCTCCACGGTAATCAGAGACTCCGAACGGTGGGCCGCATCTTCTGCCGAACAGTTATAAGCATACGAATCCCATTGCAAAACCGATCCCTCCCCGGAAACGAGAATTTCCGTTGATCCTCCGTTAAAGTAACTGAGCGTCACCAGATCCTGAAGCCAGAATTTGCCGCCGTTGCGGATATTCACCACAGTCTTGGGCTGATACTTGCCGGAATCCGAACCGTGGGACTCACCCAGATTATTGTCCATAGCAGCACTGACGGCATAATGGGCATCTCGGAGCAGACTGCCTTCGCCCTCGATGTTGAACTCGGCATTCTGCGTTTGAATAAAAGTACCCGCGGCCAGCGTCGACCCATCCAGCACATTGATCACCGCCTTGCTCATGTAAAAGGCACTGGGATCACCGCCCGAATACGTATAATCCGCGGAAAAGAAACTCTTATCGCGATACAGGCCGTCATTTTTATCACCGGTCTTATATGTGCCGGCCACGTGCGCATTGGTCGGGCTGGAATCCGATAAAACGTCAAAGGAGGGATATCCGGCCAAGATAGCCTGGCAGTTCCACATCTCGGATCCATTGCGCAAGGTCAGCGTACCGTCTCCGTCACGGCCGCCGACAATAATGGCGGAAACGACACCGGACGGTTTCGTGTAGATAGCGCCATCCAGAACCAGATGTGCCTGATTGCCGCCCACCGTCAGGTTCGGACTTTCCAGCCCCGTCTCGTTTGTCATCGTGACACCCTGCATCACCATGGTGCCTTCGCGAACCACGAGGCTGTGATTAAACGAAATTTCCTTATCATCTGCTGATGCGGGCTTGACATAGAGCGTGCCGAGCCCATCTTTCACAATGGCCGTGCGATCGCTCGTGCTTGCACCGGCATTTTGCTCAACAGTCAAAATGCCCTCCTTGCCCTCGTAGGTCACGGTGGCGCCCTGCGCCACATACTCGATGCCATTCTCGGCCGGTAGGAGGGCATCGTATCTAGGATCTGCCGCCAAAGTCACTTGCGTTCCGGCAACGGCGCCGAGAGCCAACGCCGCCAATATCGTCATTGTTTTTTTCATATTGCAGTTCGTTTCATTTGGTTTGTTTCTAAGCATCGAGCCACGGTATGCGACGCTCTTCCTATTATTTAGCTTGTCGCACGCTTAACGTCAAGACTAAAATATTTTTTAAATTTCAGCGTCAGTGATCCTCGGCAAGGGAAAGCCCTGCGCCTTGTATCATAACCGCCACATAGCCTGTGGCGCACTGTTCACCGTCAAAAACTTGCACAGCGTCATCTTTTAGGCTTTACTGAATGCGTCAGCCGGGCCGGGAGCAACGCTCCGCCCGACGGACTTCATCAACCAAACAACACCATGACGAAAAGCACACTCGTGACCGTGGCCCTGATGGTCGGGGCCGCCTCCCTCAGCCAAGCCGCTCCGAAAGCCGCCAACGCCGACAGCGCCGCCGTGCCGCAGCAAGCCGCTGCCGCCGACGCCGCCGATGCCGGATTCAGCCTCGGCAGCTGGGCCGCCAACGCGCTCACTCTCTTCGACGCCGAGCGCGACAAGGCCGAGAACCCCTACATCCAAGAGTTCAAACTCAAGTTCCGCGCCCAGTGGCAAGTCTCCGCCCTCGATCCCGCCGGCGGCACGGATCGCCTGCAGGGTGCAGCCTACGGGCGCGATCGCGCTTGGAACAACGAATGGCGCCGCTTCCGCATCGGCGCGGAAGCCAAGGTATTCAACCGCTTCACCCTCTTTGCCAACTTTAACATCGGCGGGCTCGACGGCCGCGAGACCTTCGACGCCACCACCGGCGACTGGAGCAGCAGCCGCACCGAGGGCGTGCTCGATGAGCTCTTCATACAGGGCAAGTTCGATCCCGTCACCGTCACCCTCGGCAAACACAAGCCCGCCTTCATCGGCGAATACCGCACCTCGAGCTCGAAAATCATCACCATCGAGCGCTCCGCCCTCGTCAACCAGCTCACCGCTGAAAAAACTTGGGGTCTCTCCGTGAAAAACGCGGACTCCAAAGCGCGCCTCGGCTGGGAAGCCGGCCTCTGGCTCAACGGCTACCACGACGGCACTTGGGCCGAACCCGCCTTCACGGCAGCAGACAACGCCATGCTCGGCCTCTCGCTCAACTACGCGCTCAACGACAACAACCGCCTCTACCTCGACTACATGCACAGCTTCGTGCGCGAGGGGCGTGAGACCATTGGCTACGCAGGCCCGGGAGCACGCGACGTACTCGCACTCACCTGGGAGGCGAAGCAGGGCGATCTGCGCCTGATGACTGAAGCCATGGCAGGCTTTAACGTTCTCGGCGCAGACGGTCGCAACGCCGGTGCTGAAAACGTTTACGGCCTCACCGTCATGCCGAGCTACCGCCTCAGCGACCACTTTGAGGCCGTTGTGCGCTACCAGCTCGCCGCCGGCAGCAACGGCATCGAGAGCGACAAACGCTACTACGCGACCAATTCGGCTTTCTCGCAGACCTGCGACCTGCTGCACGGCTTCTACCTCGGCGTCAACTACTACGTCTGCCCGAGCAACCCGCACGCCATGAAAGTCATGTGCGGTGCTGAATACCTCAACTCGCACGGCACCGACGCGCGCGGCGACAAGGGCTTCACCGGCTGGAGCTTCACCACCGCCTTCCGCGTGAACTTCTGATCATCGGCCCGGCGGCCCGTGCACACAGGCCGCCGAGCACCGACCAACACAAACTCCGTGTATTTCAAACACATTCCCATCCCAACAACCATGATTAAAAAACTCATCATTGCCCTGCTGGCCGCAGGCTCACTCACTCAGGCCGACACCGCCATCAACGGCGCCGGAGCTTCCTTCCCCGCCCCGGTGTACCAGAAATGGACCTTCAATTACAGCCGCAACCACCCCGGCACCAGCGTCAACTACCAGAGCCTCGGCTCGGGCGCCGGGCTCAACCAAATCAAAGCAGGCACCATCGACTACGCCGGCTCGGACAACCCGCTCACCCTCGATGAGCAGAAGCGCGACGGGCTGACGCAGTACCCGATGCTCACGGGCGGCGTCGTCGTCATCGTCAACCTGCCGGGCATCGCCGACGGCCAACTCAAACTGAGCCGCGAGGTGCTCTCCCGCATCTTCCTGGGCGATATCAGCTACTGGAACGACGAGGCCATCGTCGCCCTCAACCCCGGTCTGCGCCTGCCCAAGCAGAAAATCACCGTCGTGCATCGCGCGGACTCCAGCGGCACCTCCTTCATCTTCACCAACTACCTGAGCAAAATCTCAGCGGACTGGAAGCAGAAGGTGGGGCAGGGCTCGGCGGTGAACTGGCCGACCGGCATCGGCGGGCAGAAAAACCCCGGCGTCTGCAACAACGTCGCCCGCATCCGAGGCGCTATCGGCTACACCGAATACACCTACGCCGTTGAGGCGAAGCTCACCTGTGCCAGCCTTGAAAACGCCGAAGGCGAATACGTGAAACCCAGCCTCGAGAGCTTCTCGGCCGCAGCCGCCGGAGCCGACTGGAGCAACGCTCCGGGCTTCTACATGGAGCTCACGAACGTGCCCGGCAAAAACTCTTGGCCGATCACGGGCGTGACCTACGTCATCATCCGCAATGACACGCCCGCCGAGCGCCGCCAAGCCATTCTGAACTACCTGCGCTGGTGCTACACCGCCGGAGCGCCGGAGGCCGTCAAACTCAACTACGTGCCGCTGCCCATGAGCGTCGTCAAGCTCATCGAAGAGCGCATGTGAGCCCCGCCCCTCGCGGCACGCTGCCGGCAGCAGCACAGGCAAAACTGCCGGCAGACGTGCCGCCCGACCGGGAAAAGCGCCTTTTCCCCGCGACCCGGCACTCCCCCGAACCCGCCACGCCCCGAGCGCCTTCCCCGCCCTCCCGGCACCACCCGCACGCGGCACCCGGCGCACACCGAACTCCCGGCACTCCCGAACTCCGCCGCTTCGCCGCTCCCTGCCGCTTCGCCTCCCCGCCTCCCCGCCTCCGCATTTTGCCGCATCGGACCCCGCCCCGCGCTCCCTGCGCGCACCATCACCCACACCCGTCCACCCACCGCACGTCACCACGATGCAACACACCGACAAACTCTTCCGCACCGTCTGCCTCAGCTGCGCTGCCCTCATCGCCCTGCTGACCGTCGGCATCTTCCTGCAGCTGGGCATCCACTCGTCGGATGCCTGGAGCAAGTTCGGCCTCTCCTTCATCACCTCAGACGCATGGGATCCGGCAACGGATACCTACGGCGCCCTCGCCAACATCGTCGGCACCCTGCTCACCACGGGCATCGCCCTGCTCATCGCCATCCCGCTCGCCTTCGTCTCCGCCCTCTTCGTGACGGAGGCCCCCGCGTGGATCAGCCGCATCCTCAGCCAATGCCTCGACCTGCTGGCCGCCATTCCGTCCGTCATCTACGGCATGTGGGGGCTCTACGTTCTCGTCCCGCTGGTGGACAAAGTCCTGCTGCGCCTCATCGACGAGCACAGGCTGCTCGACATCGACTTCTTCCGCCTGCTGCTCGGCGAGACCTGCTACGGCATGTCCTTCCTGACGGCCGGGCTGATACTCGCCCTGATGATTCTGCCCTACATGAGCGCGGTCATGCGCGACGTCTTCCGCATGACGCCGCCCATGCTGCGCGAGTCGGCCTACGGCATCGGCTGCACCCGCTGGGAAGCCACGCGCGACGTCGTCATGCGCTACGGCATTCGCGGCCTGCTCGGCGGCATCTTCATCGGCATGGGCCGCGCGCTGGGCGAGACCATGGCCGTGCTCTTCGTCATCGGCAACATCATGGAAATGCCCGACGGCCTGCTGAGCAGCGGCACCACCATCGCCGCCACCCTCGCCTGCAACTTCGCCGAAGCGGACGGCATGCAGCGCAGCGCCCTCTTCGCCCTCGGCCTCATCCTGCTGCTCATGAGCTTCGGCATCCAGATACTCTCGCAATACTACCTGCACCTCACCCGTAAAAACCGAGGCGAAAGCTGACAGCCCCCCTATCGGCCTTCGGGCATCGCGCCCCATGTTGCCTCACACGCCTTTTCCCCTCCCCTCTTATTCCCCTCCTCTTATTCCCCTTCCCCACACAGACCTCCCCGCCATGCCACACCCCCACCACACCTGCACGCCTCCCGGCAGCATCGCCGCCGCTCCGCGCCCGCTGCTCTGGCGCAAGGCGCAAAACAGCCTGCTCGGCCTCTTCTCCTTCTTCTCCATCATCATCGCCGTCGGCGGCATGGGCTGGATTCTGCAAACCGTCCTCGAGCAAGGCATCGGCGTCATCAGCCTGAGCTTCCTCACCGAGCCGAGCAAACCCTACGGTGAACTCAACGCCGGTATCGCCAACGCCCTGCTCGGCACCGTCCTCATCGCCGGGCTGGCCACCCTCATCGCCGTGCCCCCGGGCATCGCGGCGGGCATCTACCTTGCCGAATTCGGCAAAAACTCCCGCTTCGCCGCCGCCCTGCGCTTCTGCGCCAACGTCATGATGGGGGTTCCGTCCATCATCGTCGGCCTCTTCATCTACGTGCTCATCGTCATACCGAGCGGGCACAACTCGGGCTTTGCGGGCTCGGTGGCGCTGGCCGTCATCATGTTTCCGGTCATCATGCGAACGACCGAAGACATGCTGGCCATGGTGCCCGACACCCTGCGCGAGTCGGCGCTGGCGCTGGGCATGTCGCGCAGCCGCGCCACCCTGAGCATCGTCGCACGCGCCGCCCGCAACGGCATGATCACCGGCGTACTCCTCTCGCTGGCCCGCGTCAGCGGAGAAACGGCCCCCCTGCTCTTCACCGCCATGTTTGCGGACTCCTGGCCGACGAGCTTCTTCAGCCGCCCCACCGCCAACATGCCCGTGCTCATCAACGAGTACACCATGAACTCCCCCTTTGAGCAAATGAACGCCGCCGGCTGGGGCGCCGCCCTCATCATCACCCTCATCATCCTCGCCCTCAACATCGGCACCCGCTGCCTCTTCCGCGACCCCAAAAACCGCTGACGAGCCCCCCCATCCCGAGCCCCTCAGCCCACCCACCGGCACTTCACAACACCCGCACTTCACAACACCCGCACTTCACAACACCCGCACTTCACAACACCGCGCTTCACAACACCGCGCTTCGCACACACAACCGCAACACCGCATGAACACCAACATCAAAATCTCGGCACGCCACCTCAACTTCCACTACGGCGACCACCAAGCCCTCTTCGACAACAACCTCGACATCCCCGCCAACACCGTCACCGCCGTCATCGGCCCCTCGGGCTGCGGCAAATCCACGCACCTGCGCATCTACAACCGCATCTTTGAACTCTACCGCAACCAAAAAGCCAGCGGCGAAGTCCTGCTCGACGGCAAAAACATCCTGGACCCCGACGTCGACCTGCTCAAGCTGCGCCGCCGCGTCGGCATGATCTTCCAAAAGCCGACCCCCTTCCCCATGAGCATCTTCGACAACGTTGCCTACCCCCTGCGCCTCCACTACAAACTCAGCCGCCGGGCCATCGCCGAGCGCGTTGAACAAGCCCTCATCGGCGCGAGCATCTGGGACGAAGTCAAAGACAAGCTCAAGAGCAGCGGCCTCGCCCTCTCCGGCGGCCAGCAGCAGCGCCTCTGCATCGCCCGCGCCATCGCCGCCGAGCCCGAAGTCCTGCTCATGGACGAGCCGACCAGCGCCATCGACCCCGTCGCCACGCTCAAAATCGAAGAGCTCGTGCTCGAACTCAAAAAGCGCTTCACCATCGTCATCGTCACGCACAACATGCAGCAAGCCTCGCGCATCTCCGACCAAACCGCCTTCTTTTACAAAGGCCAAATCATCGAGACGGGCCCCACCCCCCTCATCTTCACCAACCCGCAGCAAAAAAAGACCGAAGAATACATCACCGGCCGCTTCGGCTAAAGCCACCGCCGCATAAGCCACCGGTCCCACAACGCAACTCAACGCAACTCAACGCAACTCAACGCAACTCAACGCAACTCACCCCCGCACACCATCACCGCTCCGACACATGAAAGAACACTTCGTCAACGAACTCCGCAACCTGCTCAACACCATCGTCGCGCAGGGCGGCCAAGTCGAAACCGCCATCCGCCGCGCCATCGACGCCGTCACCTCACGCGATGCCGCCCTCGCCCGCCAAGTCATCGCCGACGACGCCGTCATCGACGCGGAAGAAATCCGCATCGAAGAAGAGTGTCTCAAAATCCTCGCCCTCTACCAGCCCGTCGCCTCCGATCTGCGCACCGTCGTCGCCATCCTCAAAATCAACGCCGCCCTCGAGCGCATCGCCGACTTCGGCGCCCACATCGCCGAACGCGCCGTCGAACTCGCCGAGCTCGGCAGCGACACCCCCGCCGACGGCGTCGACTTCAGCCAAATGGAGCAAAACGCCCTGCGCATGCTGCGCGACTCCATGAAAGTCATGCGCCACGCCGACACCGTCCTCGCCTACAGCGTCATTGAACGCGACGACGCCGTCGATCAAGCCCACCGCGACAACAGCCTGCTCATCGGGCGGCTCCTCAGCCGGCAACCCCTGCATGTCGCCTACTGCCTCGCCTGCATGGGCATCTCGCGAGACCTCGAGCGCATCGCCGACATCGCCACCGACATCTGCGAACACATCATCTATCTGGAAACCGGCAAAATCATCCGCCACCGCCACTGAGCCCCCCCCCGCGGAACACATCGTCCCCACCCGAGCGGCGCAGCCTTCCCCGCAAGGCTGCGCCGCCCTGTCATCTCCCCCGCCCGCCCGAGACCGCAAGCCGCAAAAAAAAACAGCGCCGCCGCCGCAAAATCTTCCCTTTAGCCTTGCACACCCCCCTTCTCGTCTGCTATATTAGCTTCGAATCTATGCCCCGACCCTTCGTCTACCTGATCTGTGCACTGGCGGCATTCCTCACCCTCTCCGCCGAGACGGCCTCAGCCGCCCCGCGCAGGTGGGATGTCACCTCCATCAACGGAACCGAATACGTGCGCGTCAAAGACCTCTGCGACTTTTACCGATTCAGCCCGCGCAAAGGCCGCTCGGGCTTTGTCTCCTACGGCGCCGGCAACCGCACCGTCTCGCTGCGTGCGAATCGTCAGGACTTCTACGTCAACAATTACCGCTACATCCTCTCCTACCCGGTGCGCCGCATCGGCAGCGAGCTCTACATCTCGACCACCGACATCAAAAAACTCGTCGATCCCGTCCTGCGCCCGCGCTACTCGACGGAGGCCTCCACCGTGCGCACCGTCGTCATCGATCCCGGCCACGGCGGGCATGATGCCGGCGCCGTCAGCCCGTGGGCTCGCGAGAAAGACTGCAACCTCGCCGTCGCGCTCAAGCTGCGCGACAAACTCGTCGCGCGCGGCTACAAGGTCGTCATGACGCGCGAGGACGACCGCTTCCTCACCCTGCAACAGCGCGTGCGCATCGCCAACCGCATCCCCGACTCCGTCTTCGTGAGCATCCACCACAACTCCAGCGGCCGCCACGCCACCGGCATTGAGACCTTCACGCTCGCCCCGCAGGGCACCACCTCTCCCTTTGCGCGCACGCGCCGCTTCGAGGAGCTGGCCGGCAACGACCAGGACGCCGAGAACATCGCTCTGGCCACCTCGATACACAGCCGAGCCATCAAGAGCACCGGGGCGGATGACCGCGGCATTCAGCGCGCCCGCTTCTCGGTGCTCTGCACCATCTGCCGCCCGGCCATCCTCTTTGAGGGCGGCTTCGTCTCCAACCCCGAAGAGGGACGCCGCATTGCCACGGAGGACTACCAGAACAAGCTGGCCGACAGCATCTGCGACGGCATCGTCAACTACACCGCCGTCGTGAGCCGGAGCCGCATCAAACCCACGGGCAACCGCCGCATGGGCGCCACCTCGATCGGCGGCCGCTCCAAGCGCAGCGAGAGCGCGCCGAGCGCGTCCCGCGGCAGCGCCACCCGCATCCACGGCAACAACAACTACCGCGGCACCACCCGACTGTAATGCCAGCCCATCCCCTCCGCCGCGCTGAGCGCGGATTCCGCGCCGCTGCGCCCGGCTCTCTGCTCGCGGCTCTGGCGGCGTTTGCCCTCATCGCCGCGCCCGCCGCCCTGCACGCACAAGACGCCGTCCCCTCGCGCTGGGATCCGCAGACCGTCAACGGCGTCCCGCGCATCTCGCTAGAAACGCTGCGCAGCTTCTACAAGTTTCCCCCCGAGCGGCACAATCCCCGCAGCGGCACGACGGACATCAGCAACGGCAGCCTCCGCATCAGCTTCGGCCCCGGCGAGCGAGACATCGCCATTCAGGGCTACCGCCTGCAGCTCGCCCACCCGCTGCTCACGAGCAGCGACGGCAAGCTGCTCATCTCTCAGCTCGACCTCACGAAGCTCATCGACCCCATCCTGCGCCCCTGCTACATCCGCAACCGCGAACCCGTGCAGCGCGTCGTCATCGACCCCGGCCACGGCGGGATCGACCCCGGTGCCGCTGAAGCGGAATACCGCGAGGCCGATCTGGCGCTCTCCCTCGCTCTCGAGCTCGAGAGCATCCTTAAGCAAAAGGGCTACGAAGTCATCCTCACGCGCCGGGGCAACGCCTACGTCTCCGACCGCCGACGGGCAGACATCGCCTGCGGCGCGGCAGACTCCGTCTTCATCAGCCTGCACCTCAACAGCGGACGCAGCGACATGCGCGGTGTGCAGAGCTACATCGCCGCCCCCGCCGCCCCGGGCTCGGGCCACATGCCCGGCAACCGCCACGACGCCGCCAACACCGCCCTCGCCTTTGCCCTGCACAGCGCCGTCATCGCCGCCACCGGAGCGCAGGACGGCAGCATCCGCCACGCCCGCTACAGCCTGCTGAACTCCATCACCCACCCCGCCGTCATCATCGAGGCCGGCTACGCCACCAACCCCGACGACATCGCCCAACTCAGCCAAGCCGCCTACAGGCGCTGCTTCGCTCAGGCCATCGCCGACGGCCTCGATGCCTACGCCGCCGCCATGAAGCCCGACGCCACCCTCAAAGTCGCGCGCGAAACAAGCGCCGGCCCGCCCAGCACCTATCAGGAAGAAGCCCCCGAGCTCGGTGATAGCGCTGACGCGTCCTCCCCCTCCGGCAGCAAAGCGGCCGAGGGCGGCGGCAAAGCCAAGGACGACAGCTCGAAGAGCCGCGCCAAGAGCACCTCGTCGGAAAAGCGGCGCAGCAGCAGCTCCCGCCGCCGGCGGCGCAACTGACTGCCAGCGGCGGCGAACCCGAATCGCGCCGCCGCCTCTCCGCCCATCCCCGACGATGCCGCGAGACAAGCGAGCCGCTGCCCCCTTGCTGAGGGGCAGCGGCTCTGTTGCATCCATAACGACGGCGGCGCCTCGGGCGCCTCTCATCAACTGATACGAAACAAAAAAGCCGCCTTGCGGCGGTTATGAAGCAGCGGAAGCTGCCTTGCAGGATGCCCGCTCTCTGAGGGCATCGCCGTAATGGCCGAGCTCAGTCCTGAGCAATCGCGGCCGTCTGCTCCGGAGCCGGAGGCAGAGTGTTGGCTGTAGCAACCATCGCAGCCATGCCGAGAGCAACCACAATCATTTTCATCATCGTAAGAGTCCTTTCTAAGTGAGGATATGTGCCATTAAGAAGGCGGCGACATTTTACGCCTTTTCGCGCGGATGTCAAGCGGAATTTTTGCATTATCTACAATTTTTTCCAACATATTGAGTACGCGCGCGTAAGAGCGAGACAGCAGTCGGCAGGACACGCAGAGCAATCGCGCGCATCGCGTTCCGTCGAAGCTCAGGCAGCCCTTTTGTGGTCTTCTGACCCGTTTTCCGGCCGCCACCGGAGAGCTTTTCGCGCAAAAGGCGGATAAAATCAGGGCTCACCGGGAAAAATTTGCAGTTCTTTGTCACTTTTGCACCATTTTAGGCTTGCAATACGATGCAGATTGGGTATACTGGCGTCGTTGCAAGTCCTATCATTGGCCTTGCAACACCAAAACAACAAACCTAAACAAGATAATTATGAAGACTATCGCTGTTCTCATGGTTGCCGCCGCTGCTCTCGTTTCCTGCCAGCAGCAGCAGCAGCAGCAGGTTCCCCCTCCCGCTGATCCCGTCACGCCTCCCCCGACCGTCACGGACAAGAAGTAAGCGGACTGCGGGGTTAACCGCAATCGATACTTCCGAACGCGCTCGCTTTGCGAGCGCGTTTTTTTGTGTCCGCGCGTCTTTGCGGCATTTTCTTCACGACAAAGCTTGACTCAACTCAAGCTATCAGGTAAACTAAGGCCGCCGCGGACGATAACAACTGCTCCTCAGGAGCGGAAGCGCCGCTAGCACATAACACAACAACAAGATAACTATGATCCGCAACTCGCTACTGACCGCCCTCATGGCTCTGGCGGCCCCGGCCATCAGCTTGGCCGAAGGCACGCAGCCGGTGATAGACACGACGACCAAAGACACTTCCGCCGCTGCCAACGGCACTCTCGGTACCGACGCATCGGCCTGCCCGCTGAGCGGCTCGCTGACCGTCGGCTACAACACGAACTACATCGGCCGCGGCATCGTCATCTCGCACTCCGTTGCCGAAGGCGACAGCAGCGAGTTCGCCGCCCTGAAGCTCAACTACGAGCTCAACGAGAAGTGGTCGATCGACAGCACGCTGGCCTACACGATGGTGAGCTCGGGCCACACGCTCTACGGCAACCCGAACTTTGCGCCTGCCTTCGAGATCATGGGCATCAAGGGCCCGATCAAAGAAGCGAACATCGAAAACGAGTTCGCCGTTGTCACCGCTCTCACCTACCGTGAGAAAGAGTGGGGCGTCTCCTTCGGCCACGACTTCATCCACGGCGGTCTGCTCGGCGTGATGGCCAAGCACTACCGCGACCAGGGCGCCTCCTGCGTCAACGAATTCTTCATCAACCCGATGTGGACGCCCAGCTCCGCTCCCTGGTTCGACGTTGAATGCACGGTGCGCTACAGCTGCCAAGGCATCACGGGCTGGTGGTTTGAGCCCAAGATGCACTTCAAGGCTCCCCTCATCGGCACCGCCGAGAACCCGCGCCTTGCCGGCGTGATCGAAGTGGGTCTTTCCGCCACGGCCGACTACTTTGAGAGCCGCTACTTCGCCTGCTCCAACGGCTGCCAAGCCTACTGGGTGAAGTTCATGCTCCCCTACTTCATGACGGACGACTTCATCGTCACGCCCAGCCTCAGCCTCAACTGGATCGGCCGCGCCGCCATCAAGGCCAACAAGGTCTCCGAGTACTCCATGCTGAGCGGCAACCCCGATAACCGGCCCTTCCGCAACTTCGGTCTGGTCGCCGGCATCAGCTGCACCTACCGCTTCTGATTCCGAACGGCAAACACCGCCCCGCGCGCTTTGCCGACTAAGGGGGAAGAGCCGAGGCTGCACCACGCAGCCCGACTCCTCCCCCTTTTTTCGGTGCGCGCGCCGGAGCGGAAGCGCCGCCCGGCTGCCCGCCACCCGCCTGCCCGCCACCCCTCTACCCTCCCCCTGAAAACATGCCGAAACTCACCATCTCCGGGCGCGACAATCTCCAAAGGCCGGGCTTCTACATGCCCAACCGCCTGAGCGCCGAAGCCGCCTGTGCCCTGCACGAGCTCCTCGACGGCCGCGTCAGCTACCTCGTCGACGAGCACTTCCCGCCCGCCAAACCCACCATCCGCGCCCTCCGGCAGCGCCATGCCCGCCTCCTCAGCTTCGACTTCCGGCAGAGCAGCCCCCGCGGCATGCGAGAGCTCATGCTCAGCGAGCTCGAAGCCGGCCGCAGCCTGATCTTCCTGCCCGGAGAGCCCGCGCGCCTCATCGGCACCCTCAGCAACGTCCCCTCGCCCTTCCTGCAGCACCTCGGCAGCGTTCACATCGCCCCCGTCCCCGTCTTTCTGGGCTACTACGGCGAAAGCCTCGACACCCTCAGCAGCGACCGCAACACCGAAGGGCGCCAGCAGCTCTGCATCCTGCCCAAACTCGCCGCGGGGCCTCAAGCCGGCGCGCGCCTGCTGGCCGCCTGGCTCGAACAAAGCGCCGCCGCCTTCAGCGAGCAACGAGCCCTGAGCGGCTCGCTGACCGAGCAGCTCGTGCGCTCCATGCGCCGCCACCCCGACACGCCCATCATCGACGGCATGACCGGCAAGAGCCTCAGCTTCGCGCGCGCCCTCGGCGTCGCCCTCCTCGTCGCCCGCCGCCTCAAGCGCGACTACCCCGGCGACAAGCGCATCGGCCTGCTGCTGCCGCCCAGTGCCGGCGCCGTCATCGCCACCCTCGCCTGCCTGATTGCCGGCATCACCCCCGTCATGCTCAACTACGTCTCGTCGCACAGCGCCTTCACCAGCGCCGTGCGCCGAGCCGAACTCCGCCGCTTCATCACCGCCCGAGCCTTCCGCGAGAAACTGCCGCAACTCCCCTGGCCCGACGACTCGCAGCTCATCTACATCGAAAAACTCATCGCCTCCCTCAGCAAAGCCGCCCTGATCGGCAGCATCCTCATGGCCCGCAGCGCCCCGGCCGGGCTGCTGAGCCTCGCGAGCGGCGCGGGTCGCCGGCGCGACCGCGATGAAGCCGTCATCCTCTTCACCAGCGGCTCATCGGGCGAGCCCAAGGGCGTCGTCCTCACCCACCGCATGCTGCTGGCCAACGTCGCCCAGAGCGCCGCCAGACTCGACCTGCACGACGCCCGCTTCCTGAGCAGCCTGCCGCTCTTCCACAGCTTCGGGCTGACCGTCACCATGCTGCTACCCCTGCTCATGGGGCGCCCCATGTGCACGCACCCCAACCCGACCGAAGCCCGCAGCCTCTGCGAACTCGTCCGGCGGCACCGCCTCACCCTCATCTGCGCCACCCCGACCTTCGCGCGCGCCATGCTGCGCCGCGCCCGCGACGACAGCTTTTCGAGCGTCAAACAATTCATCGTCGGGGCGGAAAAACTGCGCCCCGAACTCGCCGCCGAATACCGCGAACGCTTCGGCGTCGAGCTGCTCGAAGGCTACGGACTGACCGAAGCCAGCCCCGTCTGCTCCGTCAACCTGCCGGATGAGCCCCTGCGCGAAAACTGCCCCTACTACATCCCCGGGCGCGTTGCGGGCAGCGTCGGCGCGCCACTGCCCGGCATCGCCGTGCGCCTCACCGCGCCCGATGACGACAATCGCCTGCTGCCCCTCACCGAACAGGGCATGATCTGGCTCAAAGGCGCCAACATCTTCAACGGCTACCTCGGACTCCCCGAACTCAACGCCGCCATCCTCCGCGACGGCTGGTACAAGACCGGAGACCTCGGGCGCCTCGACCTCAACGGCTTCATCACCCTCGACGGCCGCCTCGCGCGCTTCTCGAAAATCGGCGGCGAAATGGTGCCCCACGAAGGCGTCGAGCAAGCCCTGGCCCGCCTGCTGAAGCTCTCGGCCGACGACGGCATCCGCCTGGCCGTCACGGGCGTTGCCGACGCGCAGAAAGGCGAAGTCCTCGCCCTGCTCTCCACCCTGCCCGAGCACCGCCTCCACTCCGAAGAAGCCCGCCTCCTCGCCGAACTGCGCGACGGCCTCAGCAGTCTCAGCATCCCCAACCTCTGGGCACCCAAACACATCATCCCCGTCGAAGAAATCCCCCTGCTGCCCACCGGCAAACTCGACCTGCGCGCTTGCCGCCTGCTCGCCGAAGAGTCCCTCCGCCACCCCGCCGCCGACAAGGCAGCCCCTCAGCCCTGAGCGGGTCGGGCAATCCTGCGCGGCGCAGCGCTCCGCAGCTCTCGTCGGATCCGAGCCCCGTGCTCCCCTCGCCGTCGCTGAAAAGCGGGCGCGGGTCGGGGCGACTTTCGCCGCAGCAGCCCCTCGCCCGGAGACAAGCTCACGCGGCACCCCCGGCAGCGGCTCCTGCGCCCGCCTGCCCGCGCTGCGGCAACAGCTCCAAGCGCCGATGGCGGCGGCGCACCTGCAGCCCTCCCGGCAAATCGAGACAGTGCGCCTTCGCCTGCGGATCCAGCAAAGCCTCGACCGCCCTCACCATCTTTTCGGAAAGCTGCGGCACCGCCCCACGCTTCAGAAAACGATGCAGCACCGCCCGGCGAAAAGACGGCGAACGCCCCTCGAGAAAAGGCAGATACAGACGCCCCTGCGGATCGAGCAGAGGCAGAGCTTCCAGCGCCTCCTCCAGCGCCTCGGCGCACTCACTCTGAAGCCGCGCGCTGCGGCAAATCACCGGAATGACATCGCGGCCGAGCGCCTCGCAGAGCGCGGGCAACACCTCGTGGCGCAGGCGGTTGCGAGCCGCATCGAGCTCGCCGTTCGTCGCATCCTCGCGCCACTCCAGCCCCCGCTCGCACAACCAATCCGTAATCTCGCGGCGGCGGCAGTGCAGCAACGGGCGCAGCCAGGTCAGATTTTCAGCGCGGCTGACTGCCAGCATCCCGCGCCAACCCGCCGCCCCGCGGGCGAGGCGAAAGAGAGCCGTCTCCGCCTGATCATCCGCGTGATGCGCCAGAGCAATCGCCGTGCAACCCGCGCGCCGGGCCGCGGAAACCAAGGCCGCGCGGCGCAGGCGGCGAGCCGCCGTCTCCGGAGACTCCCTGCTCGCGCGCACCTCCGCCGGCACATCGACCCGCAGCCGCTGCAAGCGCAGCCCCAAGCGCGCACAAAGCTGCGCGCAAAACTCCTCATCGGCATCGGCGGCCGCCCCGCGAATACCGTGGTGCACGTGGCAAGCCTGTACCGCGACCCCCTGCTCGAGCAGAAGATGCAGCAGCGCGACCGAATCGCGCCCGCCGCTCAGCCCCAGCATCACCGAAGAGCCGCGCAGGGCGGGCAAGCACTCAGGAGCAAGCGAGAGGCCCATCAGTCGTCCTCGCGGCTCGCGCGCGACTTCTTTTTGCCCTTCTTGTCCTTTTTATCCTTCTTGCCCTTCTCCTTAGCCGCCTTGCCGGGGGCAGCGGCATCGGGCATCAACGGCGCTATCTGCTTGTACACATCCTCGTCGCTCATGTCATCGAGCACCTCGACGGGGCGCACCACCAAATCGGCGTAAAGCACCAGAATCGTATTCTTGTGGCGAGTCACCGCGGGCATCACCATGCTCTTGAAGGACGCGAAGTCCGTCACGCTGCTGCCCTTCACCGGCTCACCGTCCGAGAGCCACGGCGTGCGCGACAAATCCCTCTCCGACAAAGCCGCCGTGCGAATCGGCCCATTCTCCTCATCAGGCGTCCAGGACACATACGAAATCGTCTCCGCCGAAGCCTCAAAAAGCCCCTCGGGCTTCGCGGCGCGATCATCACCCGGGCAGCGGAAGATACCGTCAACCTTCACCGGATCCCCGTCGGCCGTGGGCATGACGCAGGTATCGCTCTTGCGGGCGATGGACACCCACCAACCCTCGGACTCGTCAAAATTCTCCGTTGCCTCATTGTCCGGCATGCCGCCGGTGGGCAGCATGCGGCCTCGGTTAATCGCCTTGTCATCCTTGTACAGCTGGGCGAGAGCGCCGATCTGGCCGAGGTTCTCGCGGCATCGGGCCACGTCCTTCGACTCGGACGAGCTCATAATCGTCACGGCAGCGATGGTGCCCAACACCACAATGATGGAGATCACCACAATCAATTCAATCAGCGTAAAGCCGGTGCGTCGGCGCGTCAGGGAAAGCTTCATACGATCATTACTCTATCACAAACCCGCCCTCGTTCAAGCAAAAAGCAGCGCGCAGCCATCGCCAAATGCGAAAAATCCGCCGCCGACGGCTCCGACATCCCGCAACCCGCCCCGCGGCAGCGCGAATGCGCCGCCTCTTTTCGCCACAGCCCTCCAGGGCAGACGCATTTGGATTACGTCACGACCATAACGACATCCAGAAAAGACTGAACAGGGCCAAATTGCTCGATTTCACCCAACTTCACCCTCGTGCAAAGGAGAATGCGCGTTGTTATTACAAGAAACAACTTAAAATCCGACGTGAAATTCTCTAATGCGTCTGCCCTGCACAGCCCTCGGCGGACCTTGATTCCGAGCGAGTTTTCTGCTATAAGAGGGGGAGACAGGCGACCCCGCCGCGCGAAAGCGCCGTGCGCTCCCCGCAGCCCCGCTTCGGGCAGACATCGCGCCACCGACTCCGCCGAACCCCACCCGTCTCATCTCCACCGCGTCTCACACCACCGCACAGCCCACCGCGACACACACCACCGCACAGACCATCGCGTCGCACCCCACCGCAGCACAGCCCATCATCACACCGCAGACCGCACCTGTGAACACCGTACGCCTCATCTTCAGCCCCACGGGCGGCACCCGCCGCGCGGCCGACGCCCTCAGCGCCGATTGGATTTCACCGAACAGCTCCCGACGCGATTGCGAGCTGAGCGACCCCGGCACCGACCTCTCCTCGCTGCCGCTCAGCAAGAGCGATCTCGTCCTCATCGCCCTGCCGTCGTACGGCGGGCGCGTCCCCGCGCTCGCAGCCGAGCGCCTCGCGGCACTGCGGGGCAACGGCGCCGCCTGCGTCCTGCTCTGCACCTACGGCAACCGCGCCTACGAAGACACCCTCATCGAGCTCGCCGACCTCGCCGAGCGAAGCGGCCTGAGCGTCCTCGCCGCCGTCACCGCCGTCACGGAGCACTCCATCGCGCGCTGCTACGCAACAGGGCGCCCCGATGAGCAGGATAGGCAAGAGCTCCGCGCCTTCGGGCAGCGCATCGCCGAAACTCTTTCGGCGCGACCGACGACCACCCCGGCCCTGCCCGGGA
The DNA here is from genome assembly GCF_944389695.1 of Candidatus Parakkermansia intestinigallinarum. NCBI lineage: Bacteria > Pseudomonadati > Verrucomicrobiota > Verrucomicrobiia > Verrucomicrobiales > Akkermansiaceae > Candidatus Parakkermansia > Candidatus Parakkermansia intestinigallinarum. The sequence continues at coordinate 101,066 of NZ_CALXNG010000001.1, read as the reverse complement.
ATCGCCCCTACAAAGCCCTGAGCACCCGCAAGCTCATCCCCGTGCCCGACGAGAGCTGCAACCACTGCGGCCTGTGCGCGGCGAGCTGCCCCGTGCAGGCCATCGACCCGGAGACGCTGCACACGGACGACGCGAGCTGCATCGGCTGCATGCGCTGCGTCTCCGTCTGCCCGCAGCAGGCGCGGCGCCCGGATCCGGCAACGCTGGCTCTGCTCACCGAAGCCCTGCGGCCGCTTTGCTCAGACCGCAAAGCCAACGAACTCTTCATCTGAACACCCGCACCGCTCCCGCCGCGCACCGACCTCCCCGCCTCAGCCGTCAGGCACGGCGCAAACTCGGCGCATGAAAGAGAGCGACGCGGGCTCATTCACCGATCTCTCCCCAAAAGTCTCGAACCGCTTGACGCGTGCCGTACTGCGGATTCAAATAACGCGAACTGAGCAGCGAAAGATCGCGGTGCCCCATCTCCATCTGCAACGCCGGCAAGTTCTGAAAATAAGCCGCATGATTGCTCGCAAAGGTATGGCGCAGCACATCGGCGCGCCACTCCCTCAAGCCCGCTGAGCGACGCAGAGCCCGCCAGCGGCGCTCCCAATCGCGCGGAATCGTCAACGCCCCCGCCCCGCACCTCAGCGCTCGCGCCCCGCGCAGCGGCACCAAGCGCCCGCCGCCCGTCTTGCTGCGCCCGGGCCGGATGATCACCCGCCTCTCACGCCAGTCGATATCAGACTCAGGATTGATGCGCTGCACCTCGGCAGGGCGAATCCCGCAGTAGAGCATCAAATGCAGCGAAAGCCGCATCACCTCATGCTCCGGGCGGTGCGCCGCCCGGTGCAAACGCCGCACCTCATCGGCGCTCAGCGGGCGGATCTCGCGCTCCTTGACCCGCGGCATTTCAATGCGATCCACCGGATTCGCATCACACCATTCGCGCCGAAACCCGTAGGCAAACACACTGTGCAGAATGGCGCGTCCCTTGCGGTAAGCGTGCAAACTGCCGCCGAAAGCTTTTTGAAGCAAGGCCCGGCATTCCTCTGCGCTCATGGCGCGAAGCGGGCGAGCAGCCACACCCGCCACCCTCAGCATCCGGCGCACGAAAGTACGCAAATCGCGCAGCGTCACCGCCCGCCTATCGCGCCGCGCCTCCACACTCGCCCATGCAGCCTCCTCAAAACTCACGGTTTTCTCAGCGAGGCGCACCGTCTCAACCCCGGCGCGAATCACGCGCCGCACGAGGGAAAGGAAGGCCTCGCCCTCGGTCGACTCCCTTCCCGACGGCCAGATTCCGGCGGCGACCAATTCCTCTTTAATCTCCAGCATCATCCTCGCCGCCGTCTTAGCCGTCACCGGGACGTCTCTGAGCAGCGCCTTCATCACCATCATCGTTTCGTTCTCTCTCATGGGATCAGCTTTCTGTATGCTTCTGTCAATACCCAATCTATCTATTTTTGAATTAAAAGCCTAATTTTTTCATCTTACGGCCTTGTCTTTTGTCGGATGGCGGGATCGGAGTCACGCCTTCCCCCCGCCGGAAGATCCTTTTACATTACACTTATAATCAACGCTGTAAGCTGATTAAGCATACAGAATGCTGTATACTGTGCGGCGAAGACAGCTTATCGGAACGCACAAGCCACCCCGAACCGACACTCTTATCACCTACCAAGAAAGCGCAATAAACATATTCAGGCCAAGCCATGAATGCCGACACCCCTCTCCGCCCCTTCGAATCGTGCCACGACCACCCCAAACGCCGCACCTGCATGCTCATGGTGACGCACGGGTGCAACCTCAACTGCACCTACTGCTATGAGAAATTCAAGAACGGCGCAAAGCAGATGCCCGTCTCGCTCGCCAAGGAAATCATCACCAAGGAAATCGAAATCGTCAAGGCTGACGAACGCTTCGAAGAATTGGAGGTCGACTTCATGGGCGGCGAGCCCCTCCTGCGCTTTGATCTCATCAAAGAAATCACGGAATGGATGGAGCAAAGCTGCGACATTCCCTTTATTTGCTTTGCCACCACCAACGGTACTCTGCTCAACGACGAGATGAAGGAATGGTTCCGAGAGCACAAGCGCTCTGCCTGTCTTGGCGCCAGTTACGACGGTGCCGGAGGCAACGCTCAAGGCGTCAACCGCGGAGAAACAGCCGCTGAGGTCGATCTTGATTTCTTCCGTGAGACTTGGCCCTTCCAAGGCCTCAAGATGACGATCTCCAAAGACAGCCTTCCCTATGTGTTCGACTCTTTGGTGGCTGCTGCCCGGCAAGGCGACCATATCGAATCCAGCATGGCACAGGGAGTAGACTGGAATGTGGACGACGCTATCCTTTTTTACGAACAACTTCAGAAACTCTCAGCCTTTTATCTGGAACACCCTGAATATCCCCCTTCCAACCTGCTGACTCGTCCGCTCTCGAGCATCGGCGACAGGACGGAGCACCAAGTCAAGTTCTGCGGCAGCGGTACCTATATGGCCACCTACGATGTTGATGGGACTCTGTACGGCTGCCATATGTTCACGCCTCTCGTGCTGGGCAATCGCGCCCTGAAACACGCCGACTTCACCGGCTGGAATAATGACCAAGCCGTAACCGATCCGGCATGCCGCGGATGCGGCATGATGAACTGGTGCTCCACCTGCATCGGCTTCAATTTGAAAGATCGCGGAGCCGTCCACCTCCGCGATCATCGCTGGTGCGCCATCAACGCAGCCCAAGCCATGGCCGCATGTCAATTTCAAATCGAGTATTTCTCGCGCCTCACGCGGGAGAAGGAAATACATGAGCGCGAAGCCGCCACACTCAAGGGAGCTCTGGATGCGTACGAATACCTCTCAACGATCAAACTCTCCGCCCCATTCCCCCAATAAATCCCCTAGCTGCCCTCAGCCTTCGCTTCTAGGCGAAGCCGATCCCCTTTCCTTGCTCATTTCCGTGCAAGGCAAGAAGCAACAAACCAACACAACATCCATCATGAAAATCGATACGAGCACAATCGAAAAACTGCGCGAGACGATCTCTCGCTACGAGTTCAACAACGGAGCTATCTCGGAAACCAGCACTCCGAGCACGAACTGCCGTACAGGCTGCGTTATGGCGTGCGTCGGCAGCTGCGACAACACCTGCGCCGGTGGTTGCAGAAATAGCTGCAGTGGCCATAATTACGCATAAAGGCGGTATATCGAACACGCCCTGATGAATCAGGGCGTGTTCTTTGCACTCGATGTCCGCCCCTTCTGAACCTCTGTTCGTGTGCGAGCAGAATCCCGAAGCACCAACGCCCTCATAACATTTCAAACACATTGTTCTGATGACCTCTCTTATCGACAGAATGTGTCTGCTCTTTGTGACGCATCAATGCAATCTCAACTGCGTTTACTGCTACGAAAAGTTTAAAAGCCCGAAACGCATGACTTTGGAAACGGCCAAGCGAGTCTTGGCAGATGAATTAAGGGTATTTGAAGAGAGAGCCACGGGCGGAACGTTGACCATCGACTTTATGGGGGGCGAACCTCTGTTAAACTTCGACGTGATACGGGAGACCTGCCGGTGGCTGTGGGAGTCGTATCCGAATGCGCCCTATCGTCCGGAGATGCGAACCAATGGCACCGCCCTCACGCCCGAGTCCATGAAGTGGCTGGAAGAAAACCGAAGCCGCATCCGTGTCGGACTGAGCCTCGACGGGGTTGCGGAGCTGCAAGACATGAACCGCTCCGGCAGCAGCAGCAAAATCCCCGTGGAATTCTTTCTCCGCAACTGGCCGGACATCCCCCTCAAAACGACCATCTCGCCGCAGAGTCTGTCTCTGCTGGCCTCGTCTGCCATCAATTTTCACGAGCGCGGCATTCCCTTTAGTCTGACACTGGCGCAGGGTGTCGATTGGGGGGACGAGGCTCCTCAGCTGCTCAAGGAACAACTCCTCACCTTGGCTGATTACTACACGGAGCACCCGGAGCTTAAACCGGAACCCTCCCTTTTTGTCGACGATTTTCGAGGGCTCAGCCGGTCTGATCCCCCCTCTTTTCCCATGTGCGGCACACGCGAAGAAATCGTGGCCTACAACGCCGATGGAGAACGATCCATCTGCCACCTCTTCACCGAACCAACGATCGGAATCGAATTAGCCAAGCTCTACAGAGACAAAACAAATACTCCTACCATATTGCCGGAAGATCCCGACTGTGCTCCCTGCCCCGCGCGCCCCATTTGCAAGAGGTGCCCGGGCTTCAACCTCGTAGCCACCGGGAGTCTGCATCTTCAGGACAAACGGGTATGTCGGATGATGCGGACGCTTGTTCATGTGAACTGCATTATCTGGTTGAAAAAGAATGAGCAGCGCGCACTTCGGGGAGAGTTGGACGAAGAAGAGATGCAGCTGTTGCGCTGGGCACTTGATCACCTCGAACCAACAGACCCGTCACTGACCTAGTTTCCCCGGCATCCGCCTTCTCGCCAAACCTTCTCTCCATGCGGCAGCTTCTTGCACTCTATCGGCGCTACGGCCGCCATTCTTGGCCGCTGTTCATGCTGCTGCTGTTGGCACAACTGGCGGCCACGAGCTCACCCCTTGTCTTCGGCAAGCTCATCACGCTGCTCGGCACCCCGGCAACATCTACAATGCGGATTTGGGGAATCGTCGGCCTGTTGTGCCTCTTGGATGCCCTGCACATCGCCTGCCAATACGGCTTTAATCGAGCCATGATCCTCCGGACGGCGGCCATGGCCCGTCGGATGAAGGACGAGGCGCTGCGCCGCTTTCTGAACCTCGACTGCGAGCAGCAGGAGGCCGGATCCGCCGGGGAGTGGGAACGGCGCATCAGCGCGGATACCGAAGTTGTCGCCCAAAGTGTTTGCTCCGCCCTCGGAGAAATCGCCGCTACGCTCATCGCCTTCTGCCTCGTCAGCTTGGTGCTGGTCTGCCAACAGCCTGTTTTTTTGGTCTTGATGACGGTGCTGGCCGTCTGCTTTCTGGGCGTGTACCAGGGCAACAAGCTCCGCCTGATCAACAGCGCCCGCCATGCGCGCACCACCACCTACGAGGAAGGCACCACCCTCATCGACCTCATTGCCCTCACCCCCGTCATTCAGCTCTTCCGAGCCGGTCGCAACCTGCGCAAGCGTTTTTCCCGCGTCACCCGACGAATGGAAGAGCATACCGGAGCCGCGGAACTGAGTGCGAACGCCTACACCTCGCAAATCCGCGCCATCATGGTGCTGGGCTCGGCGGCTTGCCTCATTCTCTCGGTGGCGCTGTTTCTGCTGGGGGTGCTGGAGGCCGGCGCCATCGTCGCCTACACGATGCTGGTGGGCCAAATCGCCGGGCAGATGGGGCAGCTTGTTTTCGTCGTTCCCACCCTGGCCCGAGGCAGTGAAAGTGCACACTCTCTCGAGCAGGCCTTTCGCCTCACCTCTTCGCCCGACGCAGATGAGGCGGAGGATGAGGGGGCGCCTCAAGCCCCGTCGGCCGACCATGCGTCTTCTCTGATTCAGCTGCAAGGGGTCAGTTTCTCCTACCGCAACGGCAGGCGCATCCTCGACGGGCTCGACTGGGACATCCGTCCCGGCGAATACCACTCCGTGCTCGGCAGCAACGGCGAGGGCAAGAGCACGCTCATCCGCCTCATCCTCGGCTCGCTGCAAAACAGCGGAGGCTCTCTTCAACGCCGTTTCTCCCGCCCGGGCTATGTTCCTCAGCAAACCGCCATCTTTCACGGCAGTCTGCGCGACAACATCACCCTCTGCAATGACGCTATTGCTGCGGACCGCCTCAGAGACATCCTCCGCCTCTGCCACTTGGAAAAACTCATCGCCCGGCCGGGCGGGATCGACGCTCCCATCTCCCGCGAGCAGCTCTCCGGCGGGGAGATTCAGCGCATCGGCATTGCCCGCGCTCTGGCCATCGACCCGGATCTCATCGTGGTGGATGAGATCACCAACAACCTCGACATCGTGAACAAAGCGGTCATTTTCAACACCCTGCGTCAACTGAAAGGCGATCGCACCATTATCTCCGTCTCGCACGACACGGATGCCCTCGCCGATTCCGACTTCTGCTGGCTCTTGCATCAGGGCCGCCTGCACCTCATCCCCGGCAACTCCATCGAACAAAGACGTTCCCATGCCTTCCGCATCATCGAATCTCAACACCATGCCGAACTCTCGAAGTGACCTCGTCATTCTGGGCGCTATTGACGACAGCCTCGTCCGACACCTCACGGAGGAACTCCGGGACGACCGCTACCAGCGGCACATTCCCCTGCGCCTCTTCATCAGCTCGCCCGGGGGCAGCATGCCTCTGGCCCTAGCCGTAGCGCGCCTCTTGCTGAGCCTCTTTGAGCATATCGAGACCTACAACCTCGCGACTGTCGATTCTGCCGCCGTCTGCCTCTACCTCACGGGCAGCAAGCGGCACAGCTTCGCCGGCTCGCGCTTCTTCCTGCACCCCGCCTCCATCTCCCTCACCCAACCCGTCACCGAGGAGCAGCTTCGAGAAAATATCCGCCTCATCCGCTCCGACACCGAATCCATGATTCGCTTCTACCGCGAGCGAACGAACCTTGACGAAGCCACTCTTCGCCACTGGTTCACCACCCCCACCGTTTTCACCGGCGACGAAGCCGTCGCTCAGGGTATCGCCACCGATCTCTGCACCCGAATTGATGACTTCTCACCTCACTACCTGAGCTCAGACCTCCCCCTCCCTCTCGGCGACATGGCTCCCGCAGTGCCCGGAGCGCGCCCGGAGCTTCCCTCCTCCCTGCCCCTGCGCAACGGCACAGCTCAACCTCCCCGTGACGAACCGAGCGGGGACTGCTCGGTCATCGCTCCCTGACGCCGCGCTCCGAACTGCGTAAAGCGCGGCAAAACAACGATGAGTCGCGCTGCCTCCCCAGCTCACAGACAGCCCTCAACTCGTGCGCTTCTCCATCGCACGGCCGGGTTTTCCATCACGCGGTTCGCTTGCCGCAGAGCCTCGCCACGCAGCTTTCGTCGCGCGGCTTTTCCGCAACGCGCGACCTCTCGTCACGCGGCCCCGTCGCGGGGGCTTTGCTCGTCGGAGGGGGCGGGGGATGCGGGTTCTGCGGGCGGCTCCTGCGGCACGTCGCGCGGGCAGGCGTCCGCTGCGGCGGCCGGGGGCACTTGATTGCCCGCCGCGGGTGCGGCGGCTCCGGTGCGGGCGCGGGGCGTCGGGTGGCAGGGGATGAAGGCGCGCAAGCTTCGCATGACGGCGGCCGACAGGCCGCTGAATCCCGGCCGGGCATGGGAGGGATCCGTCTCAAAAATCGGCATGTAGGAGGGCAGCTCCCAATTGAGGTAGACCGCAGCCATGCGCGTCACAAACACCAGCACCGTGCCCGCAATAAAGGCCGCCGGGTAGCTCGCCCCCATCGCCTGCATCGCGATAAAGGCCACCGCCCCGACAAAGGCCGCTGCGGCGTAGAGCTCGCCCGGGCGGAAGATGTAGGGGACGTTGCCCGTCGCCAAGTCGCGCAGGGCACCGCCGGCGACGCCCGTGCACACGCCCATGCAGACCGATACGATCCACGGGCAACCCAGGTTGTTCGCCTTCGCCACGCCGATGAGCGTGAAGAAGGCCATGGCAAAGGCATCCGCCACGCGAATGGTGCCCACGGGCGGCCGCGCGAAGCGGGTGATGTAGAAGATCGCCAGCGAGGTGCCCATCGCGTAATAGAGGTATTTCACCTCGGCTTCGGTCACCCAGTAGACCGTGATGGGCGTGCCGTCATCGCGAATCAGTCCCGTGAGCAGGATGTCGCGCAGGGTACCGCCGCCGAGCGCGGCGAGCGTGCCGCAGGTCACGATGCCGACGATGTCCATGCGCACGCGGCAGGAGGCCGTGGCGCCGCCGATGGCCGCCGCCACCGTTCCGAAGATGGCGCAAAATTGAAAAATCCAGTGTTGCTCGAAGGCGGAAGCGTCCGCCAGCGTCGGAATCAGATTCATCATGCCGTATTGCAGAGGGAGAGAGATGAAAGACGAGCGATGATGCGAACTGTCGTTGTGTTCCGATCGGAGCGCGACACTCAGCGCGTGAGGCGGCTCAACAGCCAAAGCACCAGCAGCACCAACAGCACCGGCCACATGAACGCCGCCAGTGTCACCAGCACCGCGACGACGACGACGAGCACGGCCAGAATCTTGAGCACGCCGAGCAGGGTCATGTTGCGCAGCAGCAGCTTGAGGAGACTCGGGTTGCGCATCTCCTCCTCCTCTTCGCGCAGATCCACACCCCGCAGGGGGCGCCAGGTGCGGCTCGTTTCGCGCCGCACCCACGTGTCGTTATCGATCTCGCCCTCGGCGCGCAGGCGCAGGAGATCTTCCCCGCTCACGGGGCCGATTTCCTCTTCTCCGGAGTCGTAGAAGTAGCGGCGAGCCATGGTGATCGTTGAGCAATCAGGCGTGGACGGCTCGTCCGTCGGCCGCGAGCACCGCCTCGTGCAGCGCCTCGGCAAGTGTCGGGTGGGCGTAGATCATGGCGTTGAGGTCGGCGTCGGTCAGCTCGCTGCTCAGCGCGAGTTCGGGAGCGGCGATGAGCTCGGTGGCGCTCTCGCCGATGATATGGGCGCCGAGAAGTTCGCCGTTCTCCTTGCCGAAGAGCAGCTTGACGAAGCCCTCCGTCTCGCCGGCTGCCACGGCTTTGCCGATGGCTTGGAAGGGGAATTTGCCGACCTTGTACTCGACTCCCTGCTCCTTGAGCTCGCGCTCGCGCTTGCCCGCGCTCGCCACCTGCGGGTGGCAGTAGGTGCAGCTCGGCACAATCTGCGGCTTCTTCGGGCAGTGACCCGGCACGAACATCCCCTCGACCGCCTGCTCGGCCTCATAGCTGGCCGTATGCGCCAGCATGATACCGCCGATGCAGTCGCCGGCGGCGTAGACGCCCGGGATGTTCGTTTCGTAGCGCTCGTCGACCTTGATGAAACCGCGATCCGTCAGCTTGAGTCCCGTGGCTTCGGGCACGACGGGCACCACGCCGATGGCCACAAGGCAAACGTCGGCCGTCAGCTCCTGCGATCGGCCGTTCTTGTCCGTCAGGGTCGCCGTCACGCTCTCGCCGTTGTCCTTGAGGGCCTCTACCTTGGCACCGGCCATGCAGGTGATGCCCTGCTTCTTGAACGAACGCTCGATGGCCAGGCTCACGTCATCATCCTCGTTGGGCAGGATGCGGGGCAGCGCTTCGACGAGCGTCACCTTTGTGCCGAAGCAGTGATAGACGTAGGAGAGCTCGGTGCCGATGGCGCCCGAGCCGATGACAATCATGCTTCCGGGGCGCTCGGCACGCACCAGCGCGTCCTTGCTGCCGATGATGGTGCGGCCGTTGAAGGGGAAGGCGGGCACCTCGCGCGTGCGTGCGCCCGTCGCGATCAAAATCTTCTCGCCCTCCAGCAGCGTCACGGAGCCGTCGGCGGCCTTGACTTCGACCTTGCCGGGAGCTGCGATCCGCGCCTCGCCGGTGAGGCTTTCAATCTTGTTTTTCTTGAAGAGGAAGGCGATGCCGTTGCTGAGGCGCTCGCTGACTTGGCGGGAGCGCGCAATGACCTGCGTCCAATCGACGCCGAGCCCCTCGACGGTGATGCCGAACTCGGAGGCCCGCTTCGCCATCGTGTGATAAAGCTCGCCGTTGCGAAGCAGCGCCTTCGTGGGAATGCAGCCCCAGTTCAGACAGGTACCGCCCACGCGCTCGCGCTCGACACAAATGACACGCTTGCCCAGCTGCGCCGCCCGGATGGCGCCGACGTAGCCGGCAGGGCCACCGCCAATGACGATCAGATCATAACTCATGCCGCCATTGTATCGCATGCGGCCCGCAGTGGCAATCGCAAAGCGCGGCGTATGCCGCAAATTGATGGCCGCCGCTCGGTCGCCGAGCGCATTTTTGTTGCGCGAACGGTCGAATTTGCTTGTCCTGAGGCATCCTTATCGTTAGAATGGGGCAATGACATCCGAGCGCGATTTGCCCTGGCAGGCACAGGTGGTCAAATTATGCACCCGACTCGGGTTGCCGACCCCGCAGCGCCCCTTGTTTGCCGAAGAGGCGGGCGAGAACTCGCGCCTGCCTGCGGACGAGGAGCCGGCGGAGGGCAGCGACAGCGATGCCGCCTTTCGACGTCTGGTGCGCGCCCGCGAGCAACAGCTCGGTCAGGAGCGAGGCGGGCGCCGCAAAAATCTCGGCAGCTACTACACCCCGGACTGCCTCATCGCGCTGCTGCTCGATACGACGCTGGAGCCGCTGCTCGATGAATGCTGCGACGCGCCCGACCCCGAGCAGGCTCTGCTGGCTCTGCGCCTGCTCGACCCGGCCTGCGGCGCGGGTGACTTTCTGCTGGCGGCGGCGCGGCGCCTAGCTCTGCGCCTGCTCGAGATCCGGGGCGAAGCCGCATCGGCGGAAGGGAGCGATGCGGCGGCCGACGAACGGCACCTCCCGGCCGAACAGCGCAGCTTCTGGCGCCGCCCGGAATGCAACGCCCCGCGCGCCGCGCTGCGCGAAGTCGTCGCGCACTGCCTCTGCGGCATCGACGAAGACCCCGTCGCCATCGGCCTGACGCAGCTCAATCTCTACTTGGCCTCCGCCTCGCCGGGCATCGCGGCGGAGCTGCCTGCCGAGCACTTCATCTGCTGCAACGCTCTGCTGGGCTGGCGCTGCGTCGATGAGCTGCTGCTGCCCATCCGGCGCGACGCCTACACCGCCGCGCCCGGCGACAACCCGCTGGTGGCCCGCCGCCTGCGCCGCCGCAACGGCGAAGAGAGCCAAGCCATCCTCAGCGAAGCGGCCCGCCGCAGCGAAACCTTGCGCCTCCACCCCGAGCGCTGGGCGGACATGGCTGACCTCACCCTCGCCGCATGGCTGCTGCCCAAGCAAAGCGATATCGCCGTGCCCACGACCGGCAGCGTCGACGCCTGCCTGCGCGGCGCCATGCCCGCGGATGCGCCGGAGTTGCTCGCCGCGCGCGACATCTGCCGGCGCTTCCGCATCCGCCACCTCTTTGAGCTCTTCCCCGGCGTGCCCCACGACGAGAACGGCAGCCCGAAATTTGATTGCGTCATCGGCAACCCGCCTTGGAATAAGCTTGAAATCAACGAACGCGAGTGGTTCACGGGGCGCTGCGACAGCGTGGCCGGCACGCGCGGTGCGGCACGCAAGACGGCCATCCGGCGCCTGAGTGCGACGCAGCCCGAACTGGCGGAGGAGCTGGAACGCGAGCGGCGCAGCGTGGCGGTCACCTCCAACTACCTGCGCCACGTCTGCGCGCACCGCATGCCGGAAAGCAGCGGCATCAGCAACCTCTACGTCCCTTTTCTGCATCGCTATGCGCTCTGCTGTCGGCGCGGCGGGCGCCTCGGTATGATTGTGCCCACGGGGCTCATGAGCGACTGCGGCGCCCAAGCTCTCTTTCGCCGCCTGCACGGCGGCGACTACATCCGCCATTTTTACGACTTTGAGAATCGCCGCCGCCTCTTTCCCGACGTCGACCAACGGCAGCGCTTCGCCTGCATCAGCCTCGGCCGCGCGGGCAAGACGGCGCGCTACGCCTTCTTTCTCAAACATCCCGCCGAGCTCGAGCAACGGGAGCGCAGCCTCGAGCTCTCGCCGAAGCTCTTTGCTCTGCTCAACCCGGGCACGGGCGGCGGCGTGAGCTTCCGCTGCGCGACGGATGCCGCCATCGCGGGGCGCATCTGCTCCGCCCTGCCGCTGCTGGACGCCGACGGCGACGGGGGGCCTTGGCAGATCGAGCTGCGCCAAGGGCTCTACAACATGACCACGGACAGCCACCGCTTCTACCGCCGCGCCTGCGCCGGCACGGTGCCGCTCATCGAGGGCAAGATGTTTCACCTCTACGAGCCCCGCTTTGCCGGCGTCAACAGCCGCGGTCTCGCCGATGAATCGCGCCCCGCGCAGCTGGCCGACCCCGGCTTCCGCCCCGGCGTGCGCTACCACGTCGTACGCGCCGAGGCCATGGCGCGCCTGCCCGAGGCCGAGCGTCGGCGCGGCTGGCTCATTGCCTTTCGCATGGTCACCAGCCCGACCAACGAGCGCAGCTTCGTCTGCTCGCCCATGCCGCTGGGCGGCTACGGCAACTCCGTCGGCCTGCTCCTCTCGGCGCAGCCCGATGCCCGGCGGCTCGTCTGCCTGGCCGCCAACCTCTCCAGCCTCATCTTCGACTACCTCGTGCGCCTCAAACTCAGCGGGCTGAATCTCAACTTCCACATCGTGCGCCAGCTTCCCGTTCTGCCGCCCGAGGCCTACAGCGACGCCGACGTCGCCTACATCTGCGGGCGCATTCACCGCCTCCTGCACAACAGCCGCCTCATGGACGTCTGGGCGCGCTCCTGCGGCTTTGAGGGCGCTCCCCGTCCTTACGACGAAGACAGGCGCAGCCGCCTGCGTGCCGAGCTCGACGCTTGGTTCGCCCGCCGCTACGGCCTCAGCCGCGACGAGTTCGCCTACATCCTCGACCCCGCCCTCGCCCCGCAGCTGCCCGGCAACCGCCCGGGCACCGCCACCTTCGCCGTGCTGCGCAGCAAAGAAGAGCGCCTCTACGGCCGCTACCTGAGTGCCGAGCTCGCTCTCGCCGCTTGGGATGCCCTCGACGCGAGTCTCGGTCGCCCCGGCGGCACCCCCGAGCCCTGAGTTCCCGCCCGGCAGCCCTCTCGACGCCCCTCCCTGCACCCTCCGGGCACACGTCCGCGACCCGCGCGGCAGTTGCCGACACGGCCGGGCTGCGCGCCGCGCGGTGGCTCGGGCGACACTCAAAATGCGCTTTACAGAGCCGCGCAAAGGGTGTATGCTGAGGCGCGAGCACGCGTGCGCGTGCCCGAAGCCCCTTTGCTCAAACCGATATGATGACCGCAGCGCAGATCCGCCAGAGCTTCCTCGACTTCTTCGCCGAGAAGCAGCACAGCATCGTTCCTTCTGCCTCGTTGATGCCGCAGAGCCCCGGCCTGCTATTCACCAACGCCGGCATGAACCAATTTGTCCCCTACTTCCTCGGCGTGCTCACCCCGCCTTGGAGCCCCGCCCGAGCCACCGACACCCAGAAGTGCATCCGCGCCGGCGGCAAGCACAACGACCTCGAAGATGTCGGGCAGGACTCCTACCACCACACCTTCTTTGAGATGCTCGGCAACTGGTCCTTCGGCGACTACTTCAAGAAAGAGGCCATCAGCTGGGCTTGGGAGCTCACCGTCGAGCGCTGGGGCTTCCCCGTCGAGCGCCTCTACGCCACCGTCTACTGCCCCGACAAGAGCGCCGGCGACCCCGGCGAGTTCGACCAAGAGGCCTACGACACTTGGGCCTCGCTCTTCGCCGCGAAGGGGCTTGACCCGAAGGTGCACGTCGTCAACGGCAACGTGCACGACAACTTCTGGATGATGGGCGAGACGGGCCCCTGCGGCCCCTGCTCCGAACTGCACGTCGACCTCACCCCCGAGGGCGACACCCAAGGGCGCCTCGTGAACAAAGACAGCGACCAGTGCATCGAAATCTGGAACCTCGTCTTCATTCAGTACAACGCCGAGAGCGACGGCAGCTTCCGCAACCTGCCCGCGCGCCACGTCGACACCGGCATGGGCTTTGAGCGCGCCTGCGCCATGATGCAGTGCACCAACGGCTTCACCGACTTCAGCAAGCGCATCTCCAACTACAGCACCGACGTCTTCCGCCCCATCTTCCGCAAGATTGAAGACATCTCCGGCCGCCGCTACGCCGACATCTACCCGCAGGACGCCGATGAGAGCAACCGCGAGACGCTGCGCGAGAGCATCGCCTTCCGCGTCATCGCCGACCACATCCGCACCCTGAGCTTCAGCATCGCCGACGGCATTTTGCCCGGCAACAGCGGCCGCAACTACGTTCTGCGCCGCATCCTGCGCCGCGCCGTGCGCTACGGCCGCGCCCTCGGCCTCGTCAAACCCTTCCTCTCCGAGCTCGTCGACACCCTCGTCGGCGAAATGGGCGGCGTCTTCCCCGAGCTTCAAGCTCGCAGCGCGACCATTAAAGAGGTTCTTCAGCGCGAGGAAACCGGCTTCAACGAGACGCTCGACCGCGGCCTTGAGCTCTTCGACCGCGAAGTCAGCAGCGCGGGGCGCGTCACGGGCGACTTCGCCTTCAAGCTCTACGACACCTACGGCTTCCCGATCGACCTCACCGAGCTCATCGCCCGCGAGCGCGGTCTGAGCGTCGACAGCGCCCGCTTCGAAGAGCTCATGGAAGAGCAGCGCCGCCGCGCCAAGGCCGCGCAGAAGAAGCAGGTTGTGCGCGCGCTCGACCTGCGCACCGACAACGTCACCGCCTTCACCGGCTACGATGAAGACAGCACCGAGGCCACCGTCACCGAAGTGCACGAAGCCGACGGCGCCCTCTTCGTCATCACCGACAAGACGCCCTTCTACGCCGAGATGGGCGGCCAGGTCAGCGACAGCGGCACCCTGCAGCTCGGCGGCGACAGCGTCGCCGTCATCGGCGTGCGCCAGATCGGCGGCGCCCGCGCACATCTCATCTCGGCGGCCGACGGGCTGCGCCCCGCCGTCGGCGACCGCGTGCTGCTGAGCATCGACACCGCCGTGCGCCGCGCCATCGAGAACCACCACAGCGCCACGCACCTGCTGCACCGCGCCCTGCGCCGGCTCATCAGCGACGACATCGCCCAGCAGGGCTCCCTCGTCGACGTCGACCGCCTGCGCTTCGACGTCAACAGCGGCGCCATCAGCAAGAGCGACCTGCGCCGCGTCGAAGAGCTCGTCAACGACTGGATCGCCCAAGACCTCCCCATCGTCTGCCGCGAATACCCCATGAGCGAAATCCGGCAGCACAAAGAAGTCTGCCAGTTCTTCGGCGACAAGTACGGCGACATCGTGCGCCTCGTGCAGGTCGGCGGTGAGCCCGGCGCCTTCAACGGCGTCTCGATGGAGCTCTGCGGCGGCACGCACGCCGCATCGACCGCGCAGCTGGGCTTCTTCAAGATTCGCAGCGAGGGCGCCATCGCCAGCGGCGTGCGCCGCATCGAAGCCGCCGCCGGAGCGGCCGGCTACGCCGTCGTGCGCGAGATGCTCGAGGCTCGCAAGCCCGAGATGCAGGACGACCTGCAAAAGCTCGCCCGCGCCAACGCCGCGCTGGCCGCCGCCGGGCAGCCCGAGCAAGCCGTGCCCGCCTGCGGCAGCGACCTCGAAGACCGCCTGCTGGCCGCCCGCGACATCCGCGACATCAACCGCCTGCTCGACGAGTGGAACGCCTGCGCCGACGCCCTCAAGGAGGCCGCCGTCGAGGCCGAGAAACGCCTCAAGAAGGCTCAGGCGGCCGCTGCCGCCGGCCTTGCCGACGCCCTGCTCAGCGAGCAGCTTAGCGGCGGCAACATCGTGCTGAGCACCGAGGGCGGCACCGAGCTGCTCACCGAGCTCTTCAACGGCCTTCGCAAGCGCCACTACCCCGCCGCCGCCTTCCTCATCGCGCGAGACGGTGATGCCCTTATGCTCGGCGCCTACTGCGGCGAGCAGGCGCAGGCCGCCGGGCTCAAAGCCGGAGACCTCATCCGCAGCCTCGCCCCCATCGTCGGCGGCAAAGGCGGCGGCAAAGCCGACATGGCCCGCGGCTCCGGCCGCGACCTCGCCGCCAAACCCGCCCTCATCGAGGCCGCGCAACAGGCCCTCGCCTAAGCGCAGCACCTCCTGCGCGGCGAGCGCCCTCGCCCCATCAACCCAAGCCGGGCAGCTGTGGTCAGCACAGCGGCCCGGCTTGTCGCGTACCGCCCTCCCGCCGAGCCCCGCGCGTCCTCTCCCCCGCCCTTGACAGCGAGCGGCTCGTGTCGTACCATAGTGACAATCCCCCCACCATGAAACTCTCCGCCCTGCTCCTGCTCGCCGCCCTGCTGCCGCCGCTCGCCGCAGCTGATGCCCCCGCCTCTTCCGTCGCCCCCGCCCACGCCGAAGCCGGCGCCGAAGGCAGAGCGCAGGACGCGCAGAATGAATCGGTGCAGGAAACACAGAAAGCCCGGCCCACCGCCATCTTCTGCCCGTTCAACCGCGCCGATGAACTGCTCCCCGACACGCTCGAACTCACCCTGCGCGTCCCCCGCCCCCAAGGCCTGAGCCCCCTCACCTCCTTTCTGGACGACGAAGAACTGCGGCACCTGAAAGCCACGGATGCCGCCGGCCCCCTGCCGCTCCGGTCGGCCTTCGTATCCCCGGACGACCCTACCGGCGCAAGCACCCTCACACTCACCTTTGAGCGTCCCACCGTCGGCGACCTGCTGAAACTGGAGGGAACCCTTCAACTACCGATGTACGCGGGCAAACAAAAGAGCGCCCCCCTCAGCTGCGCGAGCTCCTTTCAACACGAGGGCATCACCTTCCGCATCAGCCGCGTCAACAACCGCCTCACCATCGAGCTGGACGAACGCGAAGCCGTCTTCGTCGATGACATACAACTCATCACCGCGCAAAAAAGCCTCGGCATCTTCGACGGAAGCTTCGGCTGCAGCTCCGACGGCACGCACAGCTACTCCTTCGATACAGAGACCCCGAACGACGCCTGCGACCTCGTCGTCACCACCTACACCGGTCTCTGCACCGTCCCCGCGCACATCAGCGCGCAGCTGCGCCTGCCCGCCCTGCTGAACAACACCGCCTCACCGAACAACAAACAAAGCGAGCCGAAGGCCGAGCCGACGAACGGCGACTCCGCCCCTGCAGCCGCCTTCCTGCCGCCGCAACAAGCCCGTCTCAGCTCCCTGAATGGCCCCCTGAACCGCCGCTCGGGCAGCACAAGCGGCACCTTCGTCCTGCGCTACACCGTCACCGTACCCCGAGGCATGCGCAACCTCACCCCTCTCGGCAACGAAGCTGCAAGAAAGCTCAAAATCGCCGACAGCATCGGCCCGATTGCCCCGGCCATGCTCCGGATATCGCAACGCGACGATTCGGACGAAATCAGCATGGAACTGTACCTCAAGCGCCTCCCCGTCGGCGAGCAACTCGCGATCACCGGCCTCATGGAGCTAGCCCTCAGCACAGGGGAGCAAATCTGCGAGCCGCAGAGCTGCCTGCGCTCCTTCCGCCTCAACGGCGTCACCTTTCGCATCAGCCACGAAAACGGCGGGCTCTGCGTCCGCATCAGCGGGCGAGACAACCGACGCCTTCAGAGCCTTCAGCTCGCGCCCCCGCAGCAAAGCCCCGTATCGCCGAGCAGCATCCGACACAGCGGCACCACCTGCTGCTACAACTTCAACGCAGCCCCCCCGTTTGACGACCACCGCCTGCTCATCACCATGTACACCGGCCTCTGCACCCTGCCCGTGCGCTTCGACACCCGACTGCGCCTGCCCGCCGCGCTGAACGACCCGAAGAGCGATGAGGACAACCAAGAGCCGATCCTGCCCCGCGAGTAAAACTTCCGGAATTCATCTGAATTTGAATCTCGACAAGCCCGGCATGATGTTGTAGTCTACAGAAAAAACCAACCCACCCGCCTGACAAGCATGAAAACCCGCGCCCTGTTTCCCCTTGCCGCCCTACTGATCCTGCCGCTGCCCGCGCACGGCAACACCGAATCCGCCCCCGCACCCGCCGCCCCGAGCCTTGCCGCCAAACCCGTCGAAGATCGGCCCGCCGCCGAGCTGCTGGATCTCATGCCGGCAGACGCCTCCGTGGTCTGCAGCCGGCGCACGACCGATTTCACTCTCGTCTTTGCCCTGCGGGGAGACCCGAGCGGCATCAGCCGCGATGTGCGGATCGCCGCACAGCTGATGTCGCCGAGAGTCGGCGAGGAAACGTTTCGTCAGCTCGCGCAGGCTTTCAGCAGCGAAGCCCGGAGCGAGCGGATGCCCGAGCTCTTCCTGAGTCTCGCCTACAGCAAAGACGAGAGCTTCGCCGTCAACAGGACGTGCCGCAGGGTCATCTCCACGCTCTCCCTCATCCCGGGCTCGCGCAACATCTCTCAGGGCGACTGGAACGGCTTGAGCGTCGATTTGGTAAGCGTTTTCAGCGAATTTGAGCCCCGATCCAACGAGCTCGCAGGGCAGCAGCTCGGCTCGCGCCGCATCGCGATTCTCTACCGCCTCGACGGGCAGCGGCTCGACATCCGCTGCGGCGAAGACGTCGACAAGCTCATGACCTGCGACCCGATCGACGCCTCCGACCCGGCGCATGCCGACCTCCTCCTCGAACCCTCGAGGGGCGAAGCTCCATCGGCAGTCGATGCAAGCGAAAACACCACCCTGTGGTGCAACAGCGAAGGCCTTAAAGCCCTGCGCAGCCTCGCCGAAATCACCCCGACCCTGCCCGGCCTCGCGACCGCGCTGAGCCTCATCGATGAGAAAAGCACCGTGAGCTTCTGCGCCGAGGAAAGCAGCTGCGGCTACCGCATCCGCGCCAAAGCCGCCCTCAAGGGCCTGCACTTCAGCCCCGGCACCTTCAGCGGCGCGGCGCAGGCCGATGCTGACGGCACTATCGCCTACGCCGCCTCCACGCCCGTGAGCATCACGAACCCGCTGCTACTCGCCGCCTGCGGCGAGCTGCCGAGCCTCCTAGAAAAGGGCGGCGCCGCCCTCATCAGCGAGCAAGACGGCCGGCTGAGCTTCAGCCTGCGCTTCGACGCGACAAGCCCCGCCGCCCGCGACGCTGCCCGACGGCTCTTCCTCAGCCCCGACGGCGCAGGCCTCCCCCTGAGCGAAGCGGCCGATGCCGCCCGCGTCGTCCTCAAGAGCCCGGAAGCCCCCGAGCTGGAGACGAGCGCAGAACCTGCCTGCGGCCTCAGCGTCCGCCTCCGCGCCGACCGTCTCGCGGCAGCCGTCGATCGGAATGAGTCGTCACTGCAAATCCTGCAGCCCCGGCTGATCATCGACTACCTCGCGCTGCGCGGCGCAAACGGCCTCTGCGAACTGAAGCTCAGCGAGCAAAACGGCCAAGCCGACATCAGCCTGAACGTCCGGAAAGAGGAAGCCGCCTCTGCCTCCGGCACTCCCGTGTGGGACGGCAGGCAGAGCGAACTGCCCCCGGTGAAGGCCAAGCCCGTGTTCATCAGCTGCCCGATGGAAGAGCGTGGAGCCTCAAGCTCGCCGAACAATCTCCGCTTGCAATTCGTCGTTGACCTCCCCCGGAATTGCGACGAAGCCTTCATCAGCGACGAGTATGCAGACGGCCGAGGGATAAAAATATCCGACGGCAACGGCATCAAACCCATCAAGCGTGTGTTCAGCGACACCCGGGATGAGAACTCTCGCACCGAAATCCTCGTGGAAAGCCCCTCCGTCCCCACCGGGCGGCAACTCAAGATCGAGGGTCGGCTGCCCCTGACTCTCTGCTTCGGCGAACAAAGCTTCGAGCCTCAGAGCTGCCTGAAATCCTTCCGCCTCGACGGCGTCACTTTCCGCGTCAGCTTCAAGGATGACGAGCTCGGCGTCCGGCTCAACAAGCGCGACGCCGTGCGCGTCAAAGACATTCGCCTTCTGGCCCCCGACGGGGAACAGTCCAGCAGGTGGACCATGAGCGACGAACACGGCCAAACTTACTACTTCTCGGCCACCCCGCCGCTCGACGACTACGCCCTTCGCGTCACCATGTATACCGCCATCTGCACCCTGCCCGTGGAGTTTGACACCAAGCTGCGCCTGCCCGTCCTGATCGAGGAGCCGAGCGACACCCCGACCCCGGCGCCGACCCAGGCCCCTGCCGCCTCGGGCGAAGCTGCGCCTGCTGCCGATACTGCCGACTGAGCCCAGACGGCACCCCACCTCCCAAACCCATCAACCAAACGCACCCGACCGCTATGAAAACCCGCGCCCTGCTTTCCCTCGCTGCCCTGCTGGCCCTGCCGCCGCAGAGCATCGCCGCCCCCGCCGATCCGGCCGCTCCCGTCACCTCAGCCACCCCCGCCGCTCCCGCCGATGCGCCCGCCGGAGACCCGGCGGCAGCGGATGCCGACACGGGCGACAAGTTTCTGCCCTTCAACGCCCTCGTGGGGCACATGCCCGCCGATGCCTCCGTCATCTGGGGCTTACAAATTGAAAATCGGCTCAGCTTCGCCTTTGCCCTGCGGGGCGACCTGAGCTTCATCACCCGCGACGTGCCGGCCTTCGTTCAACTAATGGCGGAGCGCGACTCCGCCCGAGCCGCGGGCGGCGCCCTGCCGGCATCGGATGCGCAGGCTCAGAGTCGGCAGATGCCCGAGCTCTACATGAGCGTTTCCTGCACCGATGAGGAGAGAGACAACAGCAGAGACGGCATCAGCTCCCTCGTCGCCGAGTTATCCCTCACCCCCGGTGCTCGCTTCATCTCACAGGGGGAATGGAACGGCGTGAACTTTGACCTCGTAGCCCTGTACCGCAACATCGCCCCCCCTCTCGCCGAAATCGCGAGTCGGCAGTTAGGCGAGCGTCGGCTTTCGCTGATCTACCGCGTCGGCGAACGAAGCATCGATCTTCGCTGCGGCGAAGACCTCGAAGCGCTCACCCGAGCGATCCCGAGCGACAACGCCCTGTCTCCCATGCAAGCCGAGCTCTCGGAGCTGGTGCAGCGCGCATCCGCGAATCGGCAAGCGGAGTCCGAAGTCATCGCTTTGGGATTCAGCCCCGAAGGTCTCGAAGCCCTGCGCCTCTTTGTCGCCAACATGGTGAGCGCCGCTCCGGAGGGCGAGCTCCTTCCGCCCGCCCTCGTCGCCGCGCTCGGCCTTCTGGATGAGAAAAGCCCCGCAAGCCTGTACATCGAGACCGACGACCAAGGCTACCGCGTCCGCGCCAAAGCCGCCCTCAACGGCCTGCACTTCAGCCCCGGCACCCTCAGCGGGGCAGAGCAGGCCGATGCTGCCGACACCCTGGCCTACGTCGCCACAAGCCCCGTGCGCCTCACGAACCCGCTGCTGACCGCCGCAGCCGGCCAACTGCCCACCCTCCTCGAAGAGGGCGCCTCGGCCCTCATCAGCGAGCATGAGGGGCAGCTGAGCCTCAGCCTGAGCCTCGGAGCCAAGACCCCCGAGGCTCTCGCGCAGCGCCTCGCCGCTCTCTGCCGTCTGCTTGGCGTCCCGGCTCCCGCCGACCCCGGCAGCCCCCTGAGCATCACCCCGGTGCCGCAGCTAAGCCTGAGCGCTGCGCCGAGCGCCGGGCGCCTCCTGCTGAAAAGCGCGGGAGCACCCGACCTCGCGGCGGGCCAAGAGCCCGTCTGCGGCCTGCGCTGCCGCCTCAACACCGACCGCCTCGCGGCAGTCGGCGAGCAAAGCACCTCGGCACTCGAGGCCCTGCTGCCGTCGCCGATCCTCGACTTCCTCGCGAACGAATGCGACTCCGGCCGCTACGAACTCAGCCTCAGTGAGCAGAACGGCCGCGCCGACATCAGCCTCAGCTTCGGCCACGAGCAAGGCGATGACGCCGCCGCCGTTGATCCGAGCAGCGACATACCGCTCACCGAGCTGCCCCCGGCGAAGGCCAAACTCATCTCCGTCACCGGCTCTCTCCTCAACTCGGACGGCTCCAAGTCGAGGGAAGAGCTGACGCTGAAATTTGAAATTGCGTCCCCGATGGAGGGCGGCAAAGTCATCGACAGAAGCATCTCGGAGCCGGAAATCGTCAAAAACGTCAAAACAACCGTGCTCGGCGGCACCGAAAAGTCGATACCCGTCGATTGGCTGCTCACGGGGGAGGACGAAAAGAGGGGCTCCGTTGTTCTGAATTTTTACTACGACGAGGTTCCGGCCGGCGCGATGCTGAAAACGGAGGGCTCGACCGTCGTGACGGTCGCTTTCGACAAACAAGTATGCGAGCCGGAGGACTTCACGAAATCCTTCAGCCTCAACGGCGTCAATTTCCGCGTCAGCCGCGGCAGGGATGAGCTGAACGTCACTGTCAGCGCCCGTGATGCCCTGCGCATTAAAGAGCTCACTCTGCTCTCCCCCAACGGAGAGATGTACCCCAGCAGCGGGTTCGCCACCAACGGCAAGGTCAATTATTTCTTCGCAGCGCAGCCTCCCTATGACGGCTATCGGCTCATCGTCGTCATGTACAACAAGCTGGGTCGGATGCCGGTTGCGTTTGACACTCAGGTGCTGCTGCCGGCTGCAATCGACGACGCGGAAGGCGATGCCGCCGCTCCCGCCTCTGAGGCGCCGTCCGGCAGCTCCGGCGCAGCAGTCGCTCCCTGAGGCCCCGCCGCCCGGCCGCCCTTGCGCGGGGCGGGTCGCCCGCGGTTCGCTCGGAGACATGAGTTGACAAGCGGCGCGAAATCACCGATAATAGCCGCCGACGGCACAGGCGCCGTCGGCGGTTCGGCGCAGGGAGCTTTCCGGCGAACGGCGCCGAACCGCCGCCTCCGCCTCCGCATTCTCCCCCGCCTCAGCCTTCCCCCACCCACCATTCTCTTACAGCCATGGACAAAAACAAGATGCCGGCCTATCCGGACGAGCCCAAAATCCCGGTTCTGCCCAACCTTCTCACGGCGGGCAACCTGCTCTGCGGCTTCTTCTCCATCCTCACCATCTTCAAGGGCATGAACCTGCCCGACGGCACGCCCGAGGCCTTTGAATGTTACCAGAAGGCGACCTACTTCATCTTCGCCGCCTGCATCTTCGACCTGCTCGACGGGCGCGTGGCACGCATGTGCAAGTGCGACGGCCCCTTCGGGCGCGAGTTTGACTCGATTGCCGACGTCGTCTCCTTCGGCATTGCTCCGGCGCTGCTGCTCTCTCGCGCCGTGCTCTTCGACCTGCCGGGCGAATACGTCGGGCAAGTCATCGCCGTGCTCTACCTGCTCTGCGCCGCGCTGCGTCTGGCTCGCTTCAACTGCATGGCCGCCGCGCCCAAGAAAGAGAACCAGAGCACGGACTTCGTCGGCCTGCCCGTTCCCATGGCGGCCGGAGCCGTCGTCAGCACGATGTACCTCGTCATCGACCTGACGACCAACCGCAACCTCGACATCGCCCAGCCTTGGCAGATCACCATGGCCATCTGCATGACGGTCGTCTCGCTGCTCATGATGAGCCGCGTCATCTACCCGAGCTTCAAGCACGTGACCTTCGAGAAGCGCGGCACCGTCGCGGCCATCCTCATCGCCACCGTGGCCATCTGCGCCCTGGTGCTCTTCCCGTGGATTGCCCCGGCGCTGCTCTTCCTCTGCTACCTGCTCTACGGCCTCATCGTGCGCCCCTTCCTCAACCGCCGCCTGCGCCGTGCGCTCGAAATCTGCGAGGATGAGGAGGACGACGACGAGGTCAAGCGAGGCTGAAGCCCGCGGCATGCCCGTCGCTCACCTGCCGCACGCCCGCCGCATGCCCGTCGCTCGCCCGCCTCACGCCCGCCGTGCACCCGCGGCATGTCTGCCGCAGGCCGCCGCGCGAACGCGTGTCGCGCACGAGAATCGCCTTGACAATTCGGCGCGGGGGCGTATAGTTTCTCGTTGTCAGTTATGAAAGAAAAGATAGCAAGCGTACAAGCAGAAGCCCTGGCTCGCATTGCCGAAATCGCCGACATGAGGGGGATTGAGGAGGCTCGCGTGAGCATCCTGGGCAAGAAGGGGTCCTTTACCCAAGTGCAGCAGGGCATGCGCGACGTGCCCAAGGAAGAGAAACCCGCCGTGGGCGCCCTGCTCAACGAAGCGCGCGCCGCCATCACCGCCGCGCTCGACGAGCGCCGCGCGGCTCTTCAGCAGCAGCTCGACGCCGCCGCCGTGGCGGGCATCGACCTGACCATGCCGGGCGCCGCCCTTCCCTCCGGCGGCCTGCACCCCATCAGCATCGTGCGCGACGAAGCCGTCCGCATCCTGCGCCGCATGGGCTTTACGCTTTCTGACGGCCCGGAAATCGAGGACGAGTGGCACTGCTTCGACGCGCTCAACACGCCCGAAGACCACCCCGCCCGCAACGAGAAAGACACCTTCTACTTCGACTCCGGCAAGCTCCTGCGCACGCAGACGAGCACCGTGCAGGCCCGCGCGATGGAGAAACAGGCGCCGCCCGTGCGCATCATCTGCCCTGGCTCTGCCTTCCGCCGCGACGCCATCGACGCGACGCACCTCTCGGCCTTCAACCAGATCGAGGGCCTCTACGTCGACCGCGCCGTCAGCGTCGGCGACCTCAAGGGCACGCTCGAATACTTCCTCAAGGCCCTCTTCGGCAGCGAGACGGCCGTGCGCTTCCGCCCGCATTTCTTCCCCTTCACCGAGCCGAGCTTTGAAATCGACGTGCTGCTGCAGGCCGCGGGGCAGGCGCCGCGCTGGATCGAGATTGCCGGCTGCGGCATGGTCAACCCCGCCGTCTTTGAAAACATCGACCGCGAGACCGGCAAAGAGCTCTACACGGGCTGCACCGGCTTCGCCTTCGGCATCGGTCTGGAGCGCCTCGCCATGATACGCTGGGGCATCCGCGACATCCGCCTGCTCATCGAAAACGACCTGCGCTTCCTCGCCCAGTTCCAATAACCCCCTTTCTCAACAAGACACATGAACGTTTCACTCAACTGGCTTTCCGCCTACATCGACCTCGAGGGTCTCGACACCCGTGAAATGGCCGACATGCTCACCTTCGCCGGCATCGAGGTGGAGGGGATTCAGGAGCGCGGCGTCACCACGGACCTCGTCGTGGTGGCACAAGTCATGCAGAAAACCCCCGTCGAAGGCAGCGACCACCTCAACGTCTGCCAAGTCGATGCGGGCGAGGGCTCGCTGCGCCAAATCGTCTGCGGCGCCGCCAACTACAAGGTCGGCGACAAAGTACCCTGTGCGCTTCCCGGCGCCGTGCTGCCGGGCGGCTGGCAGATCAAGGAGGGCAAGATGCTGGGCGTGGCGAGCTGCGGCATGCTCTGCTCGGCCTCCGAGCTCGGGCTGCCCGACAAAGAGCACGGGCTCTGGATTCTGCCCGAAGACTCCGTCATCGGCACGCCGGTGCGCGAGTTCGTGAAGTCCGACACCATCTTTGAGCTGGAGATCACCCCGAACCGCCCCGACCTGCTCAGCCACTGGGGCATGGCACGCGAGCTCGCCGGCATCACAGGCCGCGCCCTCAAGGCCGATCCCGCCGCCGGCTGCGACGCCTGCAACACCAAA
Source organism: Candidatus Parakkermansia intestinigallinarum (assembly GCF_944389695.1). Classification (NCBI taxonomy): domain Bacteria; kingdom Pseudomonadati; phylum Verrucomicrobiota; class Verrucomicrobiia; order Verrucomicrobiales; family Akkermansiaceae; genus Candidatus Parakkermansia; species Candidatus Parakkermansia intestinigallinarum. The sequence goes on along the minus strand of NZ_CALXNG010000001.1, from coordinate 76,028 downwards.
CCCGCCGGAGACTTCATCAAGCTCTCGGCGCCCGAGATCTGCCCCTTCTACACCGCCACGCGCATCCGCAACGTCAAGATCGGCCCCTCGCCCGAGTGGCTCGCCGAGCGCCTCATGGCCATCGGCCTGCGTCCCATCAACAACGTGGTTGACATCACCAACTACTGCCTCTTCGAGCTCGGTCACCCCCTGCACGCCTTCGACGCCGCCAAGCTGACGGGCCATCTCAACATCCGCCGCGCCGAGCCCGGCGAGCGCTTCACCAGCCTCATGAACGAGACTTACACGCTCACGAGCGACGACGTGGTCATCTCCGACGACTCCGGTGCGGCACTCTCCATCGGCGGCATCATGGGCGGTCTCGACTCGGGCGTCACCGAGCAGACGACCGACATCGTGCTCGAGTCGGCCTGGTTCCTGCGCAGCGCCATCCGCTTCACCGGGCGCCGCCTCGGCCTCGCCTCCGACTCCTCGTACCGCTTCGAGCGCGGCGCCTCGCCGTGGAACGTGCTGCGGGCGGCCTCTCGCGCCATCGAGCTCATTCTCGAATGCGCGGGCGGTCAGGCCGAGCCGATTCTCGTCGGCGGGCAGGCTCCCTGCCTCGTGTCCGAAGCGCTGGCGCAGACGGCCACCGTGCTCGAACAGGGCAGCGAGGCCAAGGTCTACTACGCCCTCGACCAGGTGCATCTCGACTGGAAGGAGCTCGACGTCATGACCAACGGCTCCATCCCGCACCTCGAGGCCGCACGCATCCTCCGCAACCTCGGCCTGCGCGACACGGACGGCAAGGGCAATTGGGACTGCCCGCCTTGGCGCCTCGACCTCAAGCGCAGCTGCGACCTGCTCGAGGAGATCGTGCGCGTCTACGGCATCGACAACGTCCCCGCCACCAACAGCTCCATCTACGTCGAAGAAACCGCCCACGACCGCGCCCACGACTACCGCATGGCGCTCTCGCGCAAGCTGGCCGGAGCCGGCTTCTGGGAGGTGCAGACCTTCAAGCTGATCGCCGACGAGAGCATCGACCCGACCATCGCCTGCGTGAAAAACGCGCTGCCCATCAAGCCGCTGACGGACGGCGACGTGATTCGCGTCTCGCTGCCCATCTCGGAGGATCACTCGACGCTGCGCCCCTCGCTGGCGCCCGGCCTCATCGCCGTCGCCGCCCGCAACATCAACCAAGGCGTCGAATCGCTGCGCTTCTTTGAGTGCGGCCGCGTGTTCCGCAACACGGGCGGCGGCAAGGGCCGCGACATTGAGACGGAGGTGCTGGGTATCTTCATGGCCGGCAAACTGGGCCCGGCCTCGTGGGTCAACACCAAGCCTGCCGAGGTGCGCGAAAGCGACCTTCGCGCCGTCATCGACTTGCTGCTGCCCAAGGCGAAGGTCAGCTTCGTGCCGAGCCGCCAGCCGCGCGAGGCAGCCGCTCTCGGCGCGGATATCCAGATCAACAACCAAGCCTGCGGCTACGCCGCGCGCCTCTCGCTGGCGAAGTGCCGCGAGCTCGGCCTGCCGATGGAGTCGTATTACGCCGAGCTCGACCTGCGCAAGCTGCAACAGCTGGCAACCGCGCCCTTCAAGGCCGCCGAGCTGCCGCAGTTCCCGGGCTCGAGCCGCGACTCCTCGCTCGATCTGCCGGCCGCCGTGCGCCACGCCGACGTGGTGAAGGCGGTCGAAGCGGCGAAGCAGAAGCTGCTGGTTGACTGCCGCCTCAAGGATCTGTTCTGCGACCCGACGGGCGAGAAGCTGGCGGCGGATCGCAAGGCGATGACCTACACCTTCCTGTACCGCGACGCGAAGAAGACGCTCACGGCCGCCGAGGTCGACGCCGCGCACAAGCAGGTGCTCGACACCCTCGCCGCCAAGCTCAAGGATCTGCGCTTCCGCTGAAGCCCGTCCGCGTGCCGACGGCGCGTCTACTGCGTGCCGGCCGCGCGTCAACCGCGCGTCTAGCTCGCACCGGCCGTGCGTCTACCGCGCACCGATCGCCCAAAAAGCCCCGCACCTTCCTCAAGGTGCGGGGCTTTTTTCGGGTTGCGTCCGGGCGGCGGGAGGGCTCTCAGGATGTCGCCGAATCGCGCGCTGCAGCCTCATCGGCGATGAGTCGGCGCGCGCGGGCGAGGGAAGTCCCGTCTCAGAAGGAGACGGGGGCATCCATCTGCTTCAACACCTCGCGATTGCGCTGTTCAAGCTCGCGGATGCGCCCTTCGGCGTCCAGGGTGTTGTTGTTGATGTAGCCTTCGGCGTATTCCTGCTCGGCGATGGCGACGCCGGCCTTATACTGCCGAAGCAGATCTTCGTTCTCGCGACCCATCTGCGCCAGCTTCTCGGAGACAAGCTTGTCGACACTGGCGGGCAGCATATCCAAATCCTTCAGCTCGGTGAGCTTGCGCTCGACGACGGCGATGACCTTGTGGCGGCGGTTGTAGCGCCGACGCATCTCGTCAATCTGCGCCTTTGCCGTCGGAGAGCTCATACTCTCCACATGAGGACTCGGCTTTTCAGCCTCGTCATCCGAATCCGGCGCCAACTCCTCGGTCGAAGCAATTTCCAGCAAATCCTTCTTGACCGCACCCAGACGGATCGTTGCGACGACGTCCGCCAGAACAAGGACACCGAAAATGACCGCAAAGATGCGAATGAGCAGCGTGCGATAGCTCATTTTTTTGAAGAAATCGTCGTCTTTCATACAAGGTTGCCCGAACGGCATGAGAAAAATGAAAAGGATGTCAAGGGTATCGTCATTCTGCGGGACGGCTCAAAGCTTGGTTACTTTCCGACACAAGGCGGGCCATCTGCTCTTCGAGAGAGCTCGAGTTGACCTTTTCGCCGAGATAGAGGAGCATCTCGGCGAAATAGGCGCAGCCGGCGACGTGCTCCGTCGCCGCAATCATGCGCTCCACCCGGCGCAGATCGGCCTCTTTCTCGCGAATACCCTTCTCAAACGCACGCCGCCCGCCTTCCGTACTCATGGTCTGCATCTCCTCGCGAAGAGCGCGGAGGGACTCCTCCATGGACGCGTGGAGACGGAAGAGATCGCCGTAGTTGTCGGCCAAATTCGGATGGCTCCGCGAGACATAATCGACCATGACGTTGCTGTGCTTCTGCAGCATCGGGTGAACAAGCCTCAGCTCACGGGGAACGCTGCTCTGCATGTCATCGGCGTGGTACATGAGCCAGTTGCCGAGGATCAGGATGGACAGGATGCAAAGAATCACCACCAAGCAACCTCGATTGTCGCCGTCCGCCCCGCGATCGGGCATGACAAAACTCAAAACCCGCAGAAAGCCCGTGATCACCAGAGCTGCTCCGGCGCTCAGCACCAGAAGCCAGATGATCCCCATCCAGAAGTCATATCCGAAATACCAGCTTCCCATCATCACTCGGCCAGGTTGAGAACTTCCGCTTCAGCTTCCAAGAGATTGAGGCGACCGTGGAGGCGATCCACAAGCTCCTCCGCACGCTGCAATTCCTCGTCCTCGCCCGTGTCTTGGAGCGCATTGCCGGCCGAGCGCACAAAGGCGATTCTGCGGCGCACGAGGGCAACATCCTGTCGAGCGTTTTCTCTGAGTTTATCGAATTGCTTGAGCTGCTCGGTAAGCTTGGTGATACGCGCATCGTATTTACCGGATTCCTCGCGATACCACGCTTTCTCCTGCTCCAATCGGACGGCCTGCTCGATCTTGCCCTGCTCGCGAGCTTCGGCGGCTTTGCGCTCCATCTCCTGCTCGGCATGCAGGGCATCCTTGCGGTGTGCGATGAGGATTTGCAACTGGCGAGCCTTCTTGTTGTAGAGCGTGTTGTATTTCTCCAGCGCCAAATCACCGGCTTCCGCACTGTCTTCCAGCATGCGAATGGCGTTCTTCTCCGTCACGTGAAAGACGGCAAGCAGCGATTGCCGGAAGTCCGACGAAAAGCAGCAGAGCAGCACCAGCAGGCCGCCGGCGGCGTACAGGAGGTATTTGACGGCTTTTTTCATCGACGTGTCTTATTGGAGTTCCTCATCGAGCTTGGTGATATCCATCTCTGCCTCCAAGCGGCTACAGGTGCTGCGCACCTCTTCCTCGAGCTCCTGAGCGCGTTTCAGCGCATAGTCCGACTCGCCGCCCTGCATGGCCTTGAGCTCGCTGCGCAGGGCCGTGGCTTGCGCTTTGAGGCTGTCCAGCTCGACCTTCTTGTTGCGTACAAAGAGGGTGAACTCTTTGTAGGCCGCCTCCTGCCTGTCGATGCGTTCGGTGAGCGAAACGAGCATCTCATCGTAGGTCTTCTTCTCTTTCCCTTTGATGGCCAGAGCCTGCGTATCTCCTGCGGCCTTTATACCCTCGATCTTGACCGCCAGATCGTTGGCCTTTCGCTCCGTATCGAGCTTGAGGGCTTTAAGATCAATGAGGGCTTTGCGCTTAGCTGCCAGAGCCGTTTTGTAATGCTCCAGCGCGACGTCGGTCTTGCCCACTCTTTCCTCCATCGCGGAAATGAGGCGATCCACGGCCACGGCACCCGTGGCCTCGACGGAGGCCAGCGTTTTGGCACTGCGCTCGGGGTAAAAGATACTCCATGCTCCGACGACGATGACGACGCCGGCGGCACTGGTGATGATCCATTTAAGTGACATAGTTTACTGAAGGGATAATGGGTTGTGAGGGGTTTTACTTGGAAGCGATGTAGTTGCGATAGAAGTGGCAGAGCGCAAAGCTCATGAAGAAGAAGGGCGCCATGAAGACAATGAAGGCGATGAGGAGAGCCGCAAGGAAGCATCCCGTCGACTGCTCATCGCGCGAGATGTACGCGTTACCCCACCTATCCCGATAGACGGTGGCGTATTTCGACGACGCCATGTCCACGGCCGTCTTCACGGAAGCGATACCGACGCCAATCAAAACGGCGACAAAGAAGCGGTAGTATCCCGGCTCTTCGTTCAGGAGCTTGTAGTTCGGGCACTTCATGGAGAGGAAGTATACGGCCGTCATGAACACCCAAATGATGGAGACCAAGATGGCGGAAACGGTCGGCGCGAGGAAAATCGCGGGGCCGAAAACGAGGAGGGTCAGCGCACTGCCGAGGTAGGGAATCTTCATGTTCCCATTGAAGACGCGCTCCTGAGCTGCGTTGAGCTCCTGCCCGAACTGATTGATGCGGTACCGCGTGGAGGGGGACATATCCTTGAGCTCGCCGAGCTTCCTGAGGATGGCGTAGCCGGTGTCCACCTCGCGTTTGCGCGTGATGAAAGCGCGTTCTTCTCCGTTGTACTCGAAGGTGCTGAGGTGATCGTAAAAATCGCGAATCTTCTGACATTCGGGGGCGACTTCCTCCGGCTTGACGTCGTCTTCCGTCATCCCTTCGGGCAGCGGCAGGGGGACGTGAGCTCGGCGCTTCTCCGTAACGAGCACCCAGATCATGTAGGGCAGAGAGAGCACGGAGGAGATGAGAATCACCAGCAACACCAAGAAGAACAGGTTGCCCTCTGAGCCCGAGCCTTCCCCGCCGCCCGTCGGCGTATCCTGCGGTTTCTGCAGGCTGAAGGAGACCTTCAGTTGCTCCGGCGTTTCCGCGCGGAAGGGCGACGTTTGATAGCGGACGCTGAGGGTCGGTATGCTGTGGGGTCCTATCGTCCACCAGTTGTTCCCTGCCTCAAAGACCAGATTCGACCAGCTGAAGGCTTCGGAACTCACGCGCTCGCCGTCTTCGATGACGCAGTAGACGGTCTGCGTCACTTTCTTGCTTCCGTCCAGCCCGAAAGCCCGAGGCAGTTGGTAGGAGTAGTAGCGGAACGTCACGACGTCTCCGTCCTGCGGACGGAGCAGCTTTTCGGGTTCCGCAATTTCGGAGACGATGTAGCTGACGGTGCCGTCTTTGACGAGCTGCGGAATGGGGCTGCGAAGCACGCGCATCTTGAAGCCGCCATTTCCGTCGCCTTCGAGCTTGAATTGGGCTTCTGCGGCTGCGCGGCCGATGGCCAGCGGCTCGAAGAATCGGTGCAGCGCCGGTGCAATCGTCTTGTGGTAGTAATCAAACCACTCGGCGCTCTCGCTCACTTCGATGATACTCGGGCCGAACCAGTTTTTCCCGCGCCCGGCCTGCTTGGCCGTCAGCTGCTCGAAGGGAATCGGTGCAGACGTTTGACGGAGAATGACTCGGAAGCCCGGGACAAGGTTGCGTTCGATGCTGAGCACGGCTTCTCGGAAGCCGGCGACATCCTGCTTGTCAGCCAAGGGGGTGAAGCCTTCCCAGAAGGCTTTTTCCTCGGCCGTGACCTGACGATTGATGACGACGGAACCCGCTTCACCGAGAATCGGTCCGGTAGCTTTTTCGTCGAACGCAAGTTCCTCACCGGGGAAGAGATCCTGCTGCTCGGCGCCGGGTGCCGGGGTAACGGGCTCGGTACTGCCGGGTGCCGGGGCGACGGGCTCGGCGCTGCCGGGTGCCGGAGCGACGGGCTCGGTACTGCCGGGCGTCGGGGCGACGGGCTCGGCGGAGGGCGAAGGCATGTCAATGGGCTTGGCCGCGAGCTCGTCTCGGAATGACAGTTTCAGCCGCGGATGTTGCGCTTGCCTGACGGGGCAATCCGCTGTTTTAAAGGCCCATCCCAGCTGAAGGTTGCTCGTCGTGAACAAAGAATACATCGAGGCCTGAGACCCGGCCCACATCGGGTTGGCTTTCCACTTGTGGATTTCGGTATGGTCAACGTCCAGCTTGTTGCCGTTCTCCAAAAACTCGTAGCATTGGAGATCCATTCGACGGGTCACCGGCTTGAAGTTTTCAGGGAGGTAGTAAGCCGTGTAGCGAATGTTGAAGGTGCCGCCGTCCTTGGGGTTCAGAATGGGGGTGATATCCGACGCCTCGGGAACGAGGACGGTATACTGCCCGCGCTTCGCCATCTGCCGTTCGGGTCCGGAACCCTTGACGGACAGGCGAATCATTCCGTTGCGATCCTGCTTGATCCGGTAAGTGGTCTCCGTCGTTGCCTTCGAAAGGGCGAGTGCCCCATAGAAGCGGTGCAGAGCCGGAGCAACCGTGCGATGATAAAATTCAAGGCCGCCGCGGCTCGGACGCACTTGAAGAATGGCCGGGCCGTACCAAGTCGCATCTGACTCCCGCCGCGCGGAGGACAGGCGGTTGAGGGGGATGGGCTCCGGGACAGAGAAGAGGTGAATGCCGTACCCGTAATTCAGGTGCTCCGCCATCTCTTCCGTGGCCTCAAGGTAGGCATCGTGGTCGCTCGGATTGGCCAAAGGCTCGAGTCCTTCCCAGAAGCGGACGGTCTCCGAATCAACGGGAGACTCGATCAGGATTTCACCCTTGGTATTGGCAAAATCGGTGGGATCGGCCGCAGCTTGCGCGTGCTCGCGGGGGGTCGGTTTGCTTGTGTCAAGCCGCAGAAGGGCGCCGGTTCGCACGGCGGACAATCCGGATTCGGCCGGTGAGGGGCTATTGACGGCGAGGGCCGGAAGTGCACAGAGAGCGATCCCGACAAGACATGCGCGGAGAGAAAAAAGACGGCGGCTCATAAGCGGTACGGAGAGAAAAGGCGAGCGGAATGGCGTCGCGCCTGTGACTCCACTTTACCATATGCCTATCATATTGTCTAGTTGATTTTTCCGCTTTTGACTTTTCACAACGTAGTTTTTTCCTATGAATTTGAAGGGATTATGACTCATTCCGTCATCACGCGCAGAGAGGCGTCAAGAATGGGACGACTTGCCTTCTCTCTCGGCGTGGCCGTCGCCAAGGCGGAAGGAGCGACGAGGCGGCAGGCGGAGGTGCGCTCGCCGATCGTCCAAAAAGCCCCGTACCTTCCTCAAGGTGCGGGGCTTTTTGCAGGTTGCGTCCGGGCGGCGGGAGGGCTCTCAGGATGTCGCCGAATCGCGCGCTGCAGCCTCATCGGCGATGAGTCGGCGCGCGCGGGCGGCGAGGGGCTCGGCTTCGTTGGCGACGGCTCCGTCCTGCACCTCGCGCAGCAGGGTGGCGAGGATGCGGCCGATGGCGGGGCCGGGGGGTAGCCCGAGGCTGATGAGGTCTCGCCCGTTGAGGTCGAGGTCGCCGATGGTGAAGGCGCAGTGGGCCTCGAGGACTTCTTCAAAGAGGCACTGCGCTTCGAGCAGGGGGCCGCGGCTCTTGTCCTGCGCGTAGGGCGACTGGGCGGCGTTGTCGGCTTTCTTGACGGCAAAGAGGGCGCGTACGCCGTCGATGCTCAGGCGGCCGATGAGGCGGCTCATGCCGGCGCGGGTCTCGGGCAGGTTGTCGTCGTGGTGCTCGACGAGGGCGAGAACGCGGCGGCGCGTGGCGTTGTCCGATTTGAGGCGGCTGAGGATGGCGGCGGCGGCTTCGGCGCTTTTTTTCGGGTGCCCGTGGAAGTGGCCGATGCCTTGTTCATCGAGGGTGAAGCAGGCGGGTTTGCCGATGTCGTGCAGCAGCATGGTGAGGCGCAGCACGGGCTCGGGGGCGATGGCTTGCACGGCGAAGGCGGTGTGCGTCCAGACGTCGAAGAGGTGGTAGGGGTTGTGTTGCTCAAAGCCGATGCAGGGGGCGATTTCCGGCATGATGACGGCGAAGACTTCGGGGAAGCCGCGCAGCATGGCGGCCGCGCCTTTGCCGCAGAGGATGCCTTTGAGTTCGCTGAAGATGCGCTCGGCGCTGATGTTTTCGAGCAGGTGGCGGTTGCGGCGGATGGCGTAGGCGGTTTCGGCTTCGATGTCGAAGTCGTAGCGCCCGGCGAAGCGCAGGGCACGCAGGATGCGCAGGCCGTCTTCTTCAAAGCGTTCGTCGGGTTCGCGCACGCAGCGGATGAGGCCGCGCCGCAGGTCGGAGAGGCCGTCGTAGGCGTCGATGAGGCCGCGGGCGGGGTTGTAGGCCATGGCGTTGATGGTGAAGTCGCGCCGCGCGAGGTCGTCGATGATGTTGCCGACGAATTGCACGGTTTCGGGGTGGCGGTTGTCGCTGTAGTCGCCGTCGATGCGGTAGGTGGTGACTTCGACGGGCAGGCGCTGTTCGATGACGGTGACGGTGCCGTGTTTGAGGCCGGTTTTGATGACGGGTTGGCGACGGAAGACGCGCAGAACCTGCGGCGGGGTGGCGTTGGTGCAGACGTCCCAGTCTTTGGGCTCGTCGCCCAGCAGGCTGTCGCGCACGCAGCCGCCGACGACGAAGGCTTCAAAGCCGTGGGCTTCGAGGCGCTCGACGATGCGTTTGGCGTGCTCGGGCAGGGTGATGGTGGGGGTTCCGGTCATGGGGCGGGGGGTGGAGGCTGGAGGAGGGAGGGGCAAAGCTTTGTCGCGGCGTGCCGAGGTGGCTTGCAGAGGCCTGCGGGGGTCTGCGGGAGGCTGTGTGCGGAGGGCTGCGGCGGGGGCTTGCGGGAGGCTGTGAGGCGGGGCTTGCGGCGGCTCAGCAATGGCTCTGCGGCGGCTCTGCAATGGCTCTGCGGAGGTTTGCGGCGGTTGCAGCGGTTGCGGCGGTGTGCGGCGGTTGTGAGGGGGGCTTGCGGCGGGAGGCGGCCCTGAGGCGGCTCTGTGCGGCGCTTGCTCAGGCGGGTCGGTGTGCGGCGGTTTGCGGGGTGGGGCGCGGGGCTTTGCCGTGCGCGGGGGTGCGGCGCTGCGGGAGAGGGGCACAAAGAGGGGGAGCGGCCGAAGCCGTTCCCCCTCGTGAGTCGGTGCGGTCAGGCAGATCGCTTACTCGGCCGAGGGCTCGGAGTAGTCGATGGCGGCCAAGGCCTGGTACAGGCGCCAGCGGTGGCGGATGTCTTCGGCCTCCAGCTCGATGAGGCGATCGAAGTTGGCCTTGTTGTTCTTGGCCAGCAGGCGGAAGCGGTTCTCGGCGAGGAGTGCTTCGCGCACGTCTTTCTTCGGAGCCTTGCTCTTGATGGTGAGCGGGTTCTTGCCTTCCTTGATGCGGTCGGGGTTGTAGTTGTAGAGCAGCCAGCGCCCGCAGTCGACGGCGTCCTTCTGGCGCTCGAGGCCCTGCGCCATGTTGATGCCGTGGTTGATGCAGTGGCTGTAGGCGATGACGAGGGCGGGGCCGTCGTACTCTTCCGCTTCGAGGAGGGTCTTGAGCGTGTGCTCGTCATTGGCGCCCATGGAGACGGAGCCGACGTAGATGTTGCCGTAGGTCATGGCCATGTAGCCGAGATCCTTCTTGACCTGATCCTTGCCGCGAGTGGCGAACTTGGCCACGGCCGCGCGCGGGGTCGACTTCGAGCACTGGCCGCCGGTGTTGGAGTACACCTCGGTGTCGAGCACGAGCACCTTGACGTTGCGGCCCGAGGCCAGGATGTGATCGAGGCCGCCGTAGCCGATGTCGTAGGCCCAGCCGTCGCCGCCCAGAATCCACACGGACTTGCGCACCAGATAGTTGGCGTGTGCCTTGAGGGCTGCCAGCTCGGGTTTGTCGCCGCAGGCGGCCTTGATGGCGGCCACGGTCTCGCGAGCTTGGTAGATGTCCGCCTCGCTGCGCTGCGGGTTGTTGAGGATGGCCTGCACGAGCTCGTCGCCGATCTGCGGGGCCGCGGCGGTGAGCAGTTCGGTGGCGTACTGCTGCTTCTTGTCGAGCGAGACGCGGAAGCCGAGGCCGAACTCGGCGTTGTCCTCAAAGAGGCTGTTGGCCCATGCCGGGCCGAGGCCGTCGTTGTCGTGCGTCCACGGCGTGGTGGGCAGGTTGCCGCCGTAGATGGACGAGCAGCCCGTCGCGTTGGCGACCACCAGACGGTTGCCGAAGAGCTGGGTGAGCAGCTTGACGTAGGGCGTCTCGCCGCAGCCGGCGCAGGCACCCGAGAACTCGAAGAGCGGGCGCAGGAGCTGGGCGTCCTTCACTTTGTCGCGGCCGACCTTCGTGCGATCCGGATCAGGCAGCTTCTCGAAGAAGTTCCAGTTCTCGGACTCGGGCTTGAGGGATTCGGAGGCGGGCGTCATCGTCAGCGACTTGGTCGGGCAGACGTCCGAGCAGAGCGTGCAGCCCGTGCAGTCGGCGGCCGAGGCCTGAATGATGAACTTCTTGCCCTGCCAATCCTTGTGCATCTTCTTGGCGTCTACCGCCTTGAAGGTCGCGGGGGCGCCTTCGAGGTCGGCGGGGTCGGCCATCTTGGCGCGGATGACGGCGTGGGGGCAGACCATGGTGCACTTGCCGCACTGGATGCAGGTGTCGGGGTTCCAGACGGGAATTTCGAGCGCCAGGTCGCGCTTCTCGTACTGCGTCGTGCCGCTCGGGAAGGTGCCGTCGCAGGGCATTTCGGAGACTTTCACTTCGTTGCCTTCGCCGCGCACGATCTTGCCGAGCACGTTCTTGACGAAGTCGGGCGGGTTGCCGGCCAGCGCGGGCGGAATCTCATGCCCCGTCACGGCCGTGCCGATGACGGCTTCGTGCAGGTTCTCGAGGGTGGCGTCGACGGCGGCGATGTTCTTGGCGACGACTTCTTCGCCCTTCTTGCCGTAGGTCTTCTTGATGGCTTCCTTGATGTAGCCGATGGCTTCGTCAGCCGGGATGACGCCCGAGAGCTTGAAGAAGCAGGTCTGCATGATCATGTTGATGCGGCCGCCCATGCCCGTGGCCTTGGCCACCTTGAAGGCGTTGATGCAGTAGACCTTGATGTTCTTGTCGAGGATCTGCTGCTGCATGCGGGCGGGCAGGCTGTCCCAGAGCTTGTCGGGGGCAACGGGCGAGTTGATGAGGAAGGTGCAGCCCGGGGCGGCGTCCTTGAGGAAGTCGAAGGTGTTGAGCAGGCTGGGCTGGTGCAGCGCGATGAAGTTGGCGCTGGTGATCAGGTAGGTGCTGTGAATCGGCGTGGTGCCGAAGCGCAGGTGGGAGACCGTCGAGGAGCCCGACTTCTTGGAGTCGTACACGAAGTAGCCCTGCACGTAGAGGTCGGTGTGCTTGCCGATGATCTTGATGGCGTCTTTGTTGGCGCCGACGGTGCCGTCGGAGCCGAGGCCGTAGAACATGCAGCGCGTGACGGTGTCCGACTCGGTCGAGAAGCTCGGGTCGTAGCTGATGGAGAGGCCCGTGACGTCGTCGTCAATGCCCACGGCGAAGTTCGTCATGGGTTCGTCTTTCTTGAGCTCGTCGTACACGCCCTTGACCATGGCCGGCGTGAACTCTTTGGAGCCGAGGCCGTAGCGGCCGCCGACCACCTTGGGCATCGCAAAGCCGAGGGTGCCGCGCACGTGGGCGTCGGCAAGGGCCTGAACGACGTCTTGGAAGAGGGGCTCGCCTTGGCTGCCCGGTTCTTTGGTGCGGTCGAGCACGGCGATCTTCTCAACCGTCTTGGGCAGGGCGGCGATGAGGTCTTCGGCCGGGAAGGGACGGTAGAGGCGCACCTTGAGCACGCCGATGTCTTCCTTGAGGGCGTTGACGGTCTCGAGGCAGGCTTCGGCGCCGGAGCCCATGATGACGATGACGCGCTTGGCGTTCGGGCAGCCGATGTATTCGACGAGGTCGTAGCAGCGGCCGGTCAGCTCGCCGAACTTCTTCATCGTCTTCTTGACGATGGCGGGAACGGCTTGGTAATACTTGTTGACGGTTTCGCGGCCCTGGAAGTAGACGTCGGGGTTCTGCGCGGTGCCGCGCACGACGGGGGCGTCGGGCGTCAGGCCGTGGGCATGGAAGGCGTCGACGAGTTTCTGGTCGATGAGGGCGCGCAGCTGGTCGTCGGTGATGTCGGCAATCTTGCCGACTTCGTGCGAGGTGCGGAAGCCGTCGAAGAAGTTGACGAAGGGCACGCGGCTCTCAAGCGTGGCGGCGTGGGCGATGGCGGCCATGTCCGGCGCTTCCTGGGTGTTGGCGCCGCAGAGCATGGCGAAGCCCGTCGAGCGGCAGGCCATGACGTCGCTGTGGTCGCCGAAGATCGAGAGGCCCTGTGCGGCCAGAGCGCGGGCGGCGATGTGGAAGACGCAGGGCGTCAGTTCGCCGGCGATCTTGAACATGTTGGGAATCATCAGCAGCAGGCCCTGCGATGCCGTGAAGGTCGTGGCCAGAGAGCCGGTCTGCAGGGCGCCGTGAACGGCACCGGCGGCGCCGGCTTCGCTCTCCATTTCGACGATGCTGGGGACGGTCCCCCAGAGGTTCTTGCGATCCACGGCCATCCATGTCTCTGCCGATTCACCCATCGGAGAGGACGGGGTGATGGGGTAGATGGCGGCCACTTCGGAACAACGGTAAGCCACGGAGGCGACGGCCTCATTGGCGTCAATTGTGCTGTATGTAGTGCTCATATGTGAGTGGTTTGAACTTCGTGTATGTGAGGGGACATTCCTCGCCCGCCAAGCGGGCTTTTCACGCTCATATAATACACCCCCACCCCTGCCATGGCAACCCCAAAAGCCCCCCGGGAGGTGTTTTTTTGTGTTCCTCCGGCACGCGCACCGAAGTCGTTATCAGAAAGTCGTTATCATATTGAAACGGATGCTTGACGAGGCGCTTCGGGGATGCTAGAATGGGCGTCCGTTTTACAGAAAAAAACAAACGCATCACAACCATGGATAAAATTGTCTACCATTTCGGCGGCGGTACGGCCGACGGCAACGGGAGTATGAAGGAGTTGCTGGGCGGCAAGGGTGCCAATCTGGCCGAGATGGCCCGCATTGGTCTGCCGGTGCCTCCCGGCTTTACGATCACGACTGAGATTTGCACGTACTTTTACAAGAACGGGCAGCGCTACCCCGAGCAGCTCGATGCTCTGGTCAGGGGCGGGATTGCCCGCATGGAGGAGCTGGTGGGCTGCCGCTTCGGCGATACGGCGGCGATGCCGCTGCTGGTGTCGGTGCGCTCGGGTGCGCGCGAGTCGATGCCCGGGATGATGGATACGATTCTCAACCTCGGCCTGAATGATGAGACGGTCGAGGCGATGGCGAAGGCGACGGGCAATCCGCGCTTCGCATGGGATTGCTACCGCCGCTTCGTGCAGATGTACGGCGATGTGGTGATGGGGGTGCAGAAGGCGCCCGGGGAGGATCTCGAGCCATTTGAGCAGGAGATTCACCAGCTCAAGCAGGAGCGCTACGGCAGCAATGTGGCGGATTCGGATCTGACGGCGGATGATAACGGCGAGCTGGTGCAGCGCTTCCGCCGCTTGGTGCTGGCGCGCACGGGGCACCCTTTCCCCTCTGATCCTTGGGAGCAGCTCTGGGGGGCTATCGGGGCGGTGTTCGGCTCGTGGCAGAATGAGCGTGCGATTACGTACCGCCAGAAGTACGGTATTCCGAGCGAGTGGGGCACGGCGGTGAATGTGCAGTGCATGGTGTTCGGCAATACGTCGGATCGCTCGGGTTCGGGCGTGGCGTTCACGCGCGACCCGGCCGTGGGGGCCAATGAGTTTTACGGTGAGTTCCTGATGAATGCTCAGGGCGAGGATGTGGTGGCGGGTGTGCGCACACCCGAGCCGGTGGCGCGCTTAGCCGAGGTGATGCCCGAGGCTTTCGAGGAGCTTTGCCGCATCCGCCACACGCTTGAGGAGCATTTCCGCGATATGCAGGACTTCGAGTTCACGATTCAGGACGGCAAGGTTTACATGCTTCAGACGCGCAACGGTAAGCGCACGGGTATCGCGGCTTTCCGCATTGCCTGCGATCTGGAGCGCGAGGGGCTGATTGATCGCAATACGGCGGTGAGCCGCATTCCGGCCGACCAGGTGGACCAGGTGCTGGCTCCGATTTTCGATGAGCGCGCGAAGCGCACGGCTCTCTGCATCGCCAAGGGTCTCAATGCAGGGCCCGGCGCGGCGTCCGGGCGCATTTATCTGAATGCGTCGCGCTGTGTCAAGGCGCACAAGGAGGGCGAGAAGGTGCTGCTGGTGCGCCTGGAGACGTCACCGGAGGATTTGCGCGGGATGATGGCGGCCGAGGGTATTCTGACGGCGCGCGGCGGTTTGTCGAGCCACGCGGCTTTGGTGGCTCGACAGATGGGCAAGGTTTGCGTCTGCGGTGTGTCGGATATGGAGATTGATTACGTGGGACGCAGCATCACGATCGGCGGCAAGGTTTACCGCGAGGGGGATTATTTGTCTCTCGACGGCACGGCGGGCTTCGTTTACGAGGGCAAGTTGCCGACGGCGCCTTCCGAGATTATTCAGGTGTTGCTCAACCGCACGATGAAGCCTGAGCAGAGCCGCATTTACCGCGATTTTGCCAAGGTGATGGAGTGGTGCGGGCAGCTCAGCCGGCTGCAGGTTCGCACGAATGCCGATTCGCCTGATCAGGCGGAAGCGGCGATCGCTTTCGGCGCGACGGGCATCGGTCTGTGCCGCACGGAGCATATGTTCTTCAACGGCAACCGCATTGATTACATGCGCCGCCTGATTCTCTCGGAGAGCATCGAGGATCGCCGCGAGGCGGTGGCTCAGTTGCTTCCCTTCCAGAAGAGTGATTTCAAGGGTATGTTCAAGGTGCTGGAGGGGCGCCCGGCGACGATTCGCCTGCTGGATCCGCCGCTGCACGAGTTCCTGCCGCAGACGAAGGAGCAGCAGCTCGATCTCGCTCAGAAGTTCCGCATTCCGGTCGAGATTATCATGCGCCGCGTGCTCGAACTGCATGAGTTCAACCCCATGCTCGGGCACCGCGGCTGCCGCCTCGGCATCTCTTACCCCGAGATTACGGAGATGCAGGCGCGCGCCATTCTCGAGGCGGCCATCGAGGTGCAGGAGGAGTGCGGCATAGAGACGAAGCCCGAGATTATGGTGCCGCTCGTTGCCTTCCGCCGCGAGTTGGAGCTTCAGAAGGAGGTGATTGATCGCGTGGCCGAGCAGGTCTTCAAGGAGCGCGGCTGCCGCATCAGTTACAAGGTCGGTACGATGATCGAGATTCCGCGCGCGTGCGTGACGGCTGATCAGATCGCCGAGGTCGCCGAGTTCTTCAGCTTCGGCACGAATGACCTGACGCAGACGGGGCTCGGCATGAGCCGCGATGATTCGGGCAGCTTCCTCGGGCTTTACCGCAATCTGGAGATTGTCAGCGGCAACGTCTTTGCCAGTCTCGACCAGCAGGGCGTGGGCGGCCTGATGGAGCTTGCCGTGGAGCGCGGACGCAGGTCGCGCCCGAATATCAAGTTGGGCATCTGCGGTGAGCACGGCGGCGATCCGGCTTCGGTGCGCTTCTGCCACAGGCTGGGGCTCGACTACGTTTCATGCTCGCCCTACCGCGTGCCGACGGCTCGCCTCGCTGCCGCGCAGGCGGTGCTGGCGGAGCAGGCATGAGGGCCGCTTGAGCCGTTTGACGCGCGGGCGGCGGACGAGGTTTCCCCCGCCGCCTGCGCGCCCGAACTGCGCGCCTGCAACGGGGCCTCGGGCAAAGCGTGGAGCTGCGGCGACTAAACGGCAGGAGGCGGATTTCGCGGCCGTCGCTGCCGCGGAGAGCTTTTTTGGTGCGGGGCGAGGTCTGTGTCCGCATTGCTCCGTCTGACGACACAGTTTCCGCTTGCTTTGGAGTGTTGAAATGCGTAAAATGAGGGACGTGACAGGCACAGACATGAGAGAAGCCGCTCTGCGCGCCTACGAAGCTATGGCGATGGCTCGCGCATTCGATACAAAGGCATCGGCCCTGTACAAGGCCGGCAAGGTGTTCGGCGGTGTGTTTCTGGGGCGAGGGCATGAGGCTATCGCTGCCTGTGAGGCTGTTTTTCTGCGCAAGGGCTACGATGTCTACGCACCCTTCATCCGCGAGCAGGCGGGGCGCTGCGCTTGGGGCGACAGTGTGCTCGAGAGTGCACGCACGTATTTCGGCAGCGTCGAGGGCTGTATGCGCGGCCGCGATGGGAATGTGCACTGGGGGCATCCGCTCGAGGGAACGCCGGCGCCGATTTCTCATCTGGGCGCGATGGTGTCCGTCGTGGCGGGAATGATGATGGCCAAGCGCATGCAAGGTGTTACGGACGCCGTGGGCGTGGCCTGCTGCGGCGACGGGACGACGTCGGTGGGTTCTTTTCATGAGGCCTGCAATTTGATTGCAGTGCAGAAGTTGCCGGTGGTGGTGGTGGTTTCCAACAATCGTTTTGCCTATTCGACGCCCAACAGCGAGGAGTTCGCCTGCGATCTGCTCGACCGAGGCCGCGGCTACGGGATGAAGGCGCTGGGCTGCGACGGGACGGATTTCATGGAGACGCTCGAGGTGATGGAGCGCGCCGTCGGCGCGGCTCGCCGAGGCGAGGGGCCGCAGTGGGTGGTGGCGACGACGCTGCGCATGTGCGGCCACGGCGAGCACGATGACTCGTCCTACATCCCCGCCGAGCTCAAGGCGGCCTACGCTAATCGCGATCCGCTCGAGGTCGCTCGCCGCCAGCTCACCGAGCTGGGCTGGCTGAGCCCCGAGGCAGATGCCGATTTGCGGCAGCGCTGCGCCGACGAGGTGCAACGCTGCGTGGCTCAGGCACAGCGCGAGCCCGGCCCCGACCCGCGCACGGAGGACTGGCACGCGACATCTTGGCTTCCGATTCGCTGAGCGGCCATGCACCGACTCCCTCCTTCTTCGATGATGCGATAAGTTTTCTCCCCATTTCCACCAACACGAGCTATCATGAGTGTGACCTACATCGACGCCATTCACCGGGCGCTTTTCGAGCTGCTGGAGGAGGACCCGCAGGTCTTTCTCTTCGGTGAAGATATTGCCGGCAGCTTCGGCGGTGCCTTCAAGGCGACCAAGGGGCTGGCCGAGCGCTTCCCGGGGCGCGTGATCAATTCGCCCATCAGCGAAGACGCGATTGTGGGGCTCGGCATCGGTGCGGCACTGGGCGGCATGAAGCCGATTCTCGAAATGCAGTTTGCCGATTTCGGCACGCTGGGTCAAAACCAGATGGGCAACAACGCCGGGGCTCACTATTACCGCACGGGGTTGCCCGTCAACCTGACGCTGCGCATGCCCTGCGGCGGCACACCCGGCGGCGGTCCCTACCACAGCCAGAGTCTCGAGGCGCTTTTTGCCCACTACCCGGGGCTCCACGTGCTGACGCCGGCGACGGTGGCCGATGCCTACTACATGCTCAAGCAGGCGGTGCGGATTCCGGATCCCGTGGTGTTCATGGAGCACAAGTTCCTCTACCGCTGGCTGAAGGCCGAGAGCTGCGTCGAGCCCAATCCCCTGCCCGTGGGCAAGGCGCGCATCGCCCGCCCCGGCGAGCATGCGAGCGTGATCGCCTTCTCGGCCATGGTGCCCGAGGCGCTCAAGGCCGCGGATTTGCTCGAAGCGACGAGCGGCTACCGCATCGAGGTGGTCGATCTTCGCAGCGTCAAGCCGCTGGATACCGACACGATTCTCGCCTCGGTGGCGCGCACGGGCCGCCTGCTGGTGGTCAGCGAGGATTTTCCGTGGGGCGGCGTGGCGGCCGAGGTGGTCGCGCGGGTGGCGGCCGAGGGCCTGCATCTCTTGGATGCGCCGCCGCTGCGCCTCTGCTCCAAAGACACGCCCATTCCCTATCATCCCGATCTCTGGAAGGCGCATCGCCCGAGCAGCGAGAGCATTGCTCAGGCCGTTCGCTATCTGATTTCGCTCTGACCCATGTCATTTTCGCACTTACTCTCTCATTCATCTTCTCTGCCATGCCTCAAGTACCGATTCTGATGCCCCAGTTGGGCGAATCCATTGCTGAAGCCACCATCATGCACCTGCTGGTGAAGCCGGGCGATGTCGTCGCGGCTGATCAGGAGGTTTTTGAGGTGGAGACAAACAAGGCCGTGATGGGCGTGACCTGCTCCTGCGGCGGCACGATTGCGAGTCTCTCGGTCAGCGAGGGGGAGACGGTAGCCGTCGGCACCGTGATGGGCATCATAGAGGCGACGGCGGAGGAGATTGAACGCTCCGGAGCCCACACGCTCGAGCAAATGCAGGCCGCCGGCAGCGCCCTGCCCTCCGCCCCCGCCGCCGACAGCCCGTCGGGCGACGATACCGCCCACTTCCGCACCGAGGGAGAGTACCGCGAGGCCATTGCCGCAGCGGGCGCCGACGGGCGCGGCCTGCCCGTGCCCATCGGGGTGCGCGGGGCTCACTACCTCTCGCCGCGCATCCGCGCGCGCATGGACGAGCTGGGCATCACCGAGGCCGATCTGGGCTTCATCAGCGGCACGGGTGCGGGCGGACGCATCACCATTGACGACTTCGAACACTTTCTCAATTACGTGGACGGCTGGCCGTCGCGCAAAGCCTCGCCGATGCGGCGCAGCGTCTCGAGCAGCATGCAGCGCACCTGGAGGCGCCCGATTGCGAGCGCGGGCAGGCCGATTCTGATGGCTCCCGTGCTGCTGCACCGCCGCCACCACCCGCGCAAGCCCGGCATCACGCTCTACTTCCTGCGCGCGCTGGCGCTGGCGCTGGCGGAGTTTCCGGAGTGCGCGGGCTACATGGTCGGCGACCGCATTCTGACGCCGAAGCGCATCGACCTCGGGGTGGCGGTTCAGGTGACGGACGGCGTGATGGTTCCGGTGATGCGCGGCGTCAACGAGTACACGCTCGACGAGTTGATCGACAAATACAACAAAGTGGTCGCTCAGGCTCGCTCGCGCCGCCTCGACGACGCCTACCTCGGCGGCGGCATCGCCACGGTGACGAACTTCGGCGGCTTCGGCCTGACGGACGGCACGCCGATGCCCCTGCCCAGCGAGAGTCTGATTCTGGGCGTGGGAGCCGTGCAGAAGGTGCCGGTGTGGAGCGATGAGGTCGAGTGCTTCATCCCCGTCGAGCAGGCGCGCATCGTCGCCTCCTTCGACCACCGCGTCGTCGACGGCGGAGACATCGGCCGGCTGATGCAGCGCATCGCCTGCTACCTGGAGCACCCCGACAAGCTCTGATGCCCGTCCTGCCCGACCAGATCGGTACGCTCGCCGTCTTTGCCGGCGCGGGGGAATACCCGCGGCTGGTGCTGGAGGGCGCGCGGCGCGCGGGCGTGCGCGTGGTCTGTCTGGCGCTCAAGGGCTCGGCACCCAAGGGGCTTGAGGAGCTTTGCGAGCTCTGTGTGCGCTTCCGCATCGGCGCGGTCGAGCGCATCCGCGATTTTCTCTGCGCGCAGAAAGTGACGCATCTGATGATGGCGGGGCAGATTCGCCCGTCGTCGATTTACACCCTCTGGCCGGATGCGATGGCCCGCCGCCTGCTCGCCGGGCTCGATCGGCGCAACGCCCACACCATCTTCGGCACCATCTGCACCGAGCTGGCGCGCATCGGCATCACCGTGCTGCCCGCCACCACCTTCATGGAGGAGCGCGTGCCCGGCGAAGGGCACCTCGCCGGCCCGGCACCCACCGAAGCCCAGCTTCGCGAAGCCGACGCCGGGCTCGTGCTGGCGCGAGAAATCGCTCGCCTCGACATCGGGCAAAGCGTCGTCGTGCAGGGGGAGCGGCTCACCTGCGTCGAAGCCTTCAAGGGCACCAATGAATGTCTGCAATCCGGAGGACATCGGGGGGCGCCCGTCACTCTCTGCAAGGTGACAAAACCCGGGCACGACATGCGCTTCGATGTGCCCTGCATCGGCCTGAGCACCATCCGCAACTGCTTGGATGCCGGCGTGAATCACATTGCGATTGAAGCCGATCGCACCATCATCTTTCAGCGCGACGAAGTGCTGCGCCTCTGCCGCGACCACGGCATCACGCTGCACGCCCGCCGAGTGCCCTCGGGCGGCCCGACGCTTCGCGAACCCGGGCACATGGCGAGCGACCTCGAGCACGCACGCTTCATCGCCGAGCAAATCGAACGCCTCGGCATCGGGCACAGCGCCATCGTCTGCGACGGAGTCGTCATTGCCGTCGAAGATCCCGACGGCCCCGAGAAGTGCCTCGCACGCGCCGGAGCCTACATGAAGCGCCTGCGCTTTGCACGCCTGCTCAACTGGCTGGGCAACCTGCTGCTGGGGCGGCGCTGTGCACCGCCCGCCCCCATGGTCATGGGCGGCACCGACGCCCTGCACCTCACGCCCGAGCTGCGCCGCTGCGCCCGCCGCGCAGGCGTGCAGCTGCCCGAGTAAAACCCGGCCGCCGCTCAGCCTGCTCTGCCCTCTGCCCTCTGCCCACTCTGTCCACTCGGCCCTCTCCCCTGCGAGCCGCTCAGCCCTGCGTCTTGCGGGGCAAATGCGGCACGAGCGTGCGCTGGCTCGCCTGCGCGCGGGATCGCGCCTGCTGCGATGCGCGGCGGTGCAGGTACTCCTGCATGCGAAAAGCCTTGCCGACCCTGCGGACGGGGTGCGAAGAGCCGTCCGGCTCGATGAGGTAAGCCTGCGTATTATCGCGGAAGCAGGCATCCAGAATCTCCGTCACGCGACGCGCCACAGCCGGATCGAGCACCGGAATCATCAACTCCACGCGCCGATTGAGGTTGCGGTTCATCCAGTCGGCACTCGCGATATAGACAAGCGCATTGCCGCCGTTGTGAAAGCTGAAAATGCGCGCATGCTCCAAGTAGCGGTCGACGATACTCACCAAGTGTGCATGCCGACGCGCCTTCGCCGTCGACGGCGCCCAGCAGCAAATACCGCGCACATTGAGGCTCACCTCCACCCCGGCATCCGCCGCGCGATCGAGGGCGCGAATCATCTCGGCATCATTCAGCGAGTTCATCTTGGCGCGAACATAGGCGCGCTCGCCGCGCTCGGCGCGGCTGATCTCGCCCTCGATCAGCTCGAGCAAACGCGCCTTCATCATCGCCGGAGAAGCGTAGAGGCGGCGGAACTCCATCAGGCGCGTCAGCCCCGTCACCGAATTGAAAAACTGCGACGCATCCGCCCCCAGCTCCTCGCGGCAGGTCAGCAGCGAAAGATCCGAGTAAATGCGCGCCGTCTTCTCATTGTAATTCCCCGTGCCGAAATGACAATAGCGGCGCAGCGAACCGTCTTCGCGGCGCACAATGAGCAAAATCTTCGCATGCGTCTTAAACCCGCGCACCCCGTAGACCACCTGCACGCCCGAGCGCTGCAGGCGCTCCGCCTGCACGAGGTTGTGCCCCTCATCAAAGCGCGCCTTGAGCTCGACGAGCACCGTCACCTGCTTGCCGTTCTCCGCCGCCCGACAGAGAGCGGCAATAAAGCGCGAGTGATGCGCCGTGCGATAGAGCACCTGCTTGATCACCAACACATCGGGATCATCAGCCGCCTCTTCGACCAGACGCACGACAGGCTCGTAATTCTCATAGGGATTGTTGATGAGAATATCACCTTGGGCGATATTCTCAAACATACTCAGGCCCGGATCCACCGACGCCGGATACACCGGCAGCCAAGTCTCAATCTTCAGGTGATCATTGCCGGGCTCAAAGGCCAGAGAGCCCCAGTCGACGAGGCGCAGCATGCCGGGCACGCGATCCGTCATCGCCGTCTCATCCGCCTCGGCAACTGCCGCGATGCGGTCGGCGAAATCGCGCGGCGCCTCTGCGGGCAGCTCGAGGCGCACACAGCCGGAGAACTTGCGGGCGACGAGCACCTCCTCCATCTCGCGGGCGAAGTCTCCGCCCTCAGCCTCCACAACGGCAATATCGCCGTTGCGCGTCACGCGGAACGGCACGGCGTGCAGCACGCGCTCCCCCGGGAAAAGCCCGCCGATGAAACTCATCACCAAATCCTCCAGCATCACGTACCCCTCCTTGCCGAGAGCCGCCGAGTGCACGCGGCGCGGCAGCGACTCGGGCAGAGGAACCGCGACGAAGCGCGTCTCCTCGCTCTCGCCGTGCCCGAGCTCCAGCGCGATAATAAGGCTGAGCGAGGGGAGCGTCGGCGGCTGCTCGACCTCCATCGCCAGCGGCGTGAGCAGCGGCGCAACATTGTCGCGGAAGAGCTGTTCGAGCGCGGCGTACGAAGCCGCGGGCAGCTCGTGCATCGCAACGGGCGAAAGCCCCTCGCGGCGCAGCAGCGGCAGCAGCTCATCATTCATCAGCGCGTACTGCTGCCGCACCATGTCAGCCACGCGGACGCGAATACTCTCCAGCTGCTCATGCGGCGAAAGCCCGGCCGGATCCGTCGTCAGCTTGCCCGACTGATGCAGCAGCATCAAACCGCCGACGCGCACCTGAAAAAACTCATCGAGATTGCTCGCCGTAATGGCGAGAAACTTGATGCGCTCCAAGAGCGGCAGATCCGTGCGGCGAGCCTGATCCAGAACCCGCTGATTAAACTCCAGCCATGAAATCTCGCGATTGATGTACATAGTCACCTCCAAAGCCTCCGACGTACCCTCTCATGCTAGCACAGGCCGCCGCACTCGGTCAAGCGCACAATGCTGATGCGTCCAAAAGCTCACATCGGCCGACGCCGCATCACCAACCGTCCGGCCGTCCAACAGTCCGGCGCCACGCTCAACTGTCCGGCGCCCACTTGGCCACCCAACCAGCCACCCAACCAGCCACCCAACCAGCCGCCCAACCAGCCACCCAACCAGCCGCCCGGCCTCTTCGCCCGGCACCCCGCCCAACCACTCGGTTCCCCGTCGCTCATCCCCCGTCGCTCGGCTACCCGCCTGCTCAGCACCCCGCCCGCTCATCCGCCCGCCCGAAGCGCGGAGAAATTAGGGCGTCGGGGCACACTCTGCGCTTGTCATGTCGGCCGGCTGTGCTACAATGACGACGTTATGACAACAACCATCGACAACCTCCGCACCGCCCTCATCGGCGAGAGCACCGCCTGCGCCACCTACGCCGCCTACGCCAGCAAAGCCCTGCAGGAAGGCTACCCGCAGATCGCCAAACTCTTCGAGGCCGCCTCCAAAGCCGAGCGCATCCACGCCGGCAACCACGCCCGCGCGCTGGCGAAACTCGGTGCCGAGCTGCCGCAATTCGACATCAACATCAAACTCGGCACCACGCTCGAAAACCTCAAAGCCGCCCGCGCCGGAGAGGTGTACGAGTTCACCGAGATGTATCCGCCCATGATTGCTCAGGCCGAAGCCGACGGCGCCACGCAGGCCAAGACGGGCTTTGCCTGGGCCATGGAAGCCGAGAAATCGCACGCGCGCCTTTACTCCGCCGCCATCCGCCAGCTGGAATCCGGCGAAAAGCTCAACCTGCCGTCCCAATACTGGGTCTGCCCGATGTGCGGCGAGACCTTCGACAGCCTTGAAGGCGTCGAGAAGTGCCACCTGTGCAACGTGCCGGTCGGCCGCTTCCTTGAGTTCTGATTCTCACGAGCGTCGGCGGCATGCCCTGCCGCCGACGCCTGCCATCTCTCTCCCTCACCCTTCGGTCGTGAGTCATTCCCTTCGCGCCATCTACACCTGCACCCCCGTCGCCTTTCACGCCAACCGAGCTTTTCACATCCGCGACAGCGGTCTGATTGCCTCGGAACTCCGCAAGATGGGGCTGGAGAGCAAGTGCATCATGCCCCTGCCCTTCTACGAGGACGACAGCCTCACGGAGCAGCTCATCCGCGTCGAAGCCGAAAAACTCAGCGACCCGGCCTGGTGGCGCACACTGGGCATCGACGCGGTCGTGCTCTACTCCTGGGGCGCACCGCGCTACCGCAGCATCGCGCGCGCCATTCAAAAGGCCGGGCTCAAGCTCCTGATTCATCTGGACAGCAGCGGCGACTTCTGGGGCGGCATACGCCTGCGCGATCTGCAGCTCGGCCGGGCTCTCCGCGAGATGATCAGACGCCCTCTGGTCGATCTCCTGCGCGCGCGCCACCTGAGCTACGCCGACTACATCACCGCCTCGCCTCCCACGCGCGACATACTGCGCTTCAACTTCTTTTACGGCCCGGCCATCGCGGATAAAATGCGCTCGATGCCCTGCCCCGTCGCCTCCGACAAACGCTACGACGGCACACCGAAGCGCCCGGAAATACTCCTCATCGGCCGCTGGGATGACAAACGCCAAAAAAGGCCGGAATATTTGGCGGAAGCCCTGACCTACCTCTTCACTCAACTCAGCGGCTCCCTGCCGACAGAGACATGCGTGACACTCTGCGGTAACCTGACGTCCGAATTAAAAGAGTGGCATGCCCAACTCCCCGACGAGCTCCGCCCGAAAATCAGGCTGGTCGGTTACGTCGACAATGCAGAGCTCAATAAGCTCTACTGCCGTGCACAAATCATAGGCTGCCCGTCGCTCTTCGAAGGCTCGCACAACGTCTCCGCCGAAGCCCTCTGCTGCGGCTGCTCCGTCGTCGTCAGCAATCGCCCGGCAGCCCTCCGCACCGTCATCTGGTACACCACGCGAGACTCCGGCCGCGTCTCGGAACAAGACAGCCCCGCCTCCTTCGCCTGCGCCCTGCGCGACGAACTGCTGGCTTGGCAGCGCGGCGAGCGAGACGCCGTCACCATCGCCCGCGCCTGGCAGCCCGTCTTCCACGTCGACCGCGCCCTCACGCGCATCTTCGGCCTCGATCAGCCCGATTCGGCATAAACCGATTCGGCACAAAAGCGCCGCTGCAAACCTTCAAGCTTGAAGCGCAAAGCCCGGCATGTTAACATCACCCCGTGACGACACATCGCGTACGCGAAGCAGCGGCAGCTCTCCTTCTGTGGCTATCGGCAGGGGGAGCAGCGGCTCAGCAGACCCTCAACTTTGAAGCGCCGCAACTGCCCGCCGACCTGAGCTGCACGGAGGGCAGCTCCCTGAGCCTCAGCTCGGCTCGCTACAAAGACGGCAAACAAAGCCTGCAATGGCGCTACAGCGCCGGGAATTCTCTGCTCATCGCCCTGCCCCCGCAGCACATCACCCGGACGATCTGGAATCAGGGCGGCCTGAACATGTGGATCTACCACAGCCGCAGCGAGAGCGCATCGACGAAAAACGCCGCGAGCCGCACGAGCGAGCATCCCGCCGAGACCCGAGCCGAAAGCGCCGCCCCCTGCCTGCGCATCGAGATGCTCGACACCGAAGGCCGCGTCTTGGGCGGATTCGACTACCACCTTCAGGCTTCGGGCTGGCGAGCCTGCCGCATGTCCTTTCGCCGCATGCGCGAGCTAGCCGCCGCCCCCGCCCCGAGCTCGCGGAGCGGGCAGGCGAACCCGCCGAGCGCCCTGCCCGTCGCCTGCCGCATCACGGCAGCGCATGCAGGCGGAACCCTGTGGCTGGATCGTGTGATGCTGCCGGAGCCCAAAGCCGATCCGCGCACAACCCCCGACGCCCAGACGCCTGACAACGCCTTGGTCGAGCCCCTGCAACTCGGGCACTGGAGCATGCTCCAGCCCTGGCATCAACTCCGCTGGGATCTCCCCCTGCGCCGCCCCGACGCCCGCGCACGCCGCCACATGAGCGACATCGAGGCGCGGCTCGATGCCGCCATGAGCCTGCCGCAGCTCAGCGCCGTCGATCGGGAACGGCTCGCAGGGCTGTGGGAACGCTTCGGCATTGCGCCCTCCCCGGCCGGCAGCGGCTACTGCGGAGCCCCGCTGCTCTGCGCCGATGAATGCTTCAACGCAGCGGGCGAAGTCAGCTGGCGCGAACTCGATGAACTGATGAACCTGCTGGCTCGCGCGGCCCTCGGCGGCGACGCCGACGCGCGGCAGCGCTACCTGCTGCTCTGGGAATACGCGCTGGATCAGGGCTTTGCCTCCGGCAGCTGCATGGGCACCAACCACCACTACGGCTACGCCACCCGCAACATCTTCCGCAGCGCCTGGCTGCTGCGCGAAACCATCGCCGGGCACGCCGCCGGACGCCGGATACGCGACGCGCTCACCTACTGGTCGGGCCTTCCCGAAGTCAGGCAACGTCCGGCAGCCGATCGCGCCGACCGCTGCGACAGCTGGAACACCCTGCTGCTGCCCCGGCTCATGGTCGCCATGATGGAGCCGAAGCCCGACGAACGCGAGCGCAACCTGCGCGGCCTCGCCCGCTGGCTCAACGCCTCTCTGGAGACAACACCCGGCACCATGGGCGGCATCAAGGCCGACGGCACGACCTTTCACCACAGCGGCTTCTACCCAGCCTACGCCAACGACGGGCTCAGCGCCGTGGGCCAGTACGCTGAACTCTGCGGAGGCACGCCCTACGGCCTCGACGCGGGCGGGCGCACTCAACTGCGCCGCGCTCTGGAAACCCTGCGCAACTGCTGCAACCTGCGCGACTGGCCCTTGGGAATCTCGGGCCGCCACCCCTTCCGCTTCGGCATGACCGACGGCTGCGCGCAAGCCTTTGCCCGACTCGCGGCCCTCGAAAAAGGAAGCGTCGCACGCAGCCTTGCGCGCGACTACGAAAGACTGAGCGCGACCGAGCCCGCCGCCGCGGCCCGGCGCGGCGCGCGCGAACAAACCCCGCGCAGCCCCCGTGCGCCCGAAGCCTTTTTCGCCTACAACCACGCCGCCGCGGGCGTGTACCGCAGCGGCGAAGCCCTAGCCCTGATGAAAGGGTTTAACCAAGACGTCTGGGGCAGCGAAATCTACACCCGAGACAACCGCTACGGGCGCTACCAAAGCTACGGCAGCGTCTGCATCCTCAGCAGCGGCAAGCCCGTCTCTCAGGCCGCCAGCGGCTTCTCCGAGCCCGGCTGGGATTGGAACCGCATACCGGGCGCCACGACGATACACCTGCCGCTCGAAGAGCTTGAAAGCCCCCGCAGCTCGACCCTCATGGCCTACAACCCGCAGTCCTTTGCGGGCGCCGGCTCTCTGGAAGGGCGGGCGGGTCTCTTTGCCCTGCACCTCCAAGAAGCCGACGAAAAGCGCTTCACGCCCGACTTCACCGCCCGCAAATCGGTCTTTTGCTGCGGCGGCCGCCTGCTCTGCCTCGGCTCGGCCATCCGCAACGGCAACAGCCGCTACCCCACGGAAACCACCCTCTTTCAGTGTGCGCGCTCAGCCTGCACCGACGAAACTCCGGCCCCCGAAGGCTGGCTGGCCGACGGCACGGGCAACTACTTCCGCGTCCTGGAAGGCGAGCTGAGAGAAACCTCCGGTCTGCAACAATCGCGCCACAACAAAACCAAGCGACGAACAGAGGGCGAGTTTCGCACCGCGTGGCTCGACCACGGCAGCGCCCCGACAGACGCCCGCTACGCCTACGAAATTCTCGTGCAGCCCGACGCCAAAGCCCGCCGACAGGCCGCCAAACGCAGCCCCTTTGACATCATCGAACTCAGCGACACGCTTCACGCGGCCCTCCACAAACCCTCCGGCACCTACGCCTTCGCCGCCTTCGGTGAGGCAAGCGTAGCGCAGGGCCCGCTTCGCCGCCTCCCGGCCGGCCTGATTGTCCTCTGCCGAACGAATAGCGAAGGCATCCTGACCCTCAGCGTGACGGACCCCGACCTGCACCTCCCCCGCCACGGCCGCAACGTCACGGAAGAGGGCCGAGCCTGCCCCCGCGACATCGTGCTGCGGGGCTCGTGGAGCTTGGCCGAAGCCACTCCGGGCGCATCCGTCACCCCCGTCGGCGACGCAGACAGCCGCCTTCACGTCAACTGCCGCCTCGGTCTGCCCGTCGAAGTGAAACTGCGACGCGCTCCCCGCTGACAGACCGAAGCGCCTCCCCTCCCCCTCGCGGCATCACCCCCCCCTCGCCGGCATCACCCCCTCCTCTCAAGCAGCGCAAAAGCCCCCTCCCGCCGATCTTGGCGAGAGGGGGCTTCTTCATGAAGCGGTTTCGTATCGGATTCGTATCTCTGTTTCCTCAGGGCTGAGCGGAAGCAGCAGCATCCTCCGTCGGCAGCTCAAACGTCAGCACCTCGAAGGTACCGACGCCGACTTCGGCGTCATTCCGAGACATCTTAGCCGTTCCCCCCGGGAAGGCGAAGGTGACCTCATACGTGTCACTGTCCTTCAGCTCACTGCCTTCAGGAATTTGCCAGAAAGACCTGAAAGCTTCGTCCTCCTCGAGTTTCGCGATATCGTCGGTCCTAAAGCTCAGCGTCAGGGTCGCCTCCGTCGCATTCTCCTGAGCACTCAACTTGTAACGCATCGCGCAGTAGTAATTCTGATGAGCACGGGAAAGGATGAAATAGCCTCCCAGAGCCGGAATGTCGGCCGTCGTATCCCCGGCCTGCCCGTTGCTGCCCTGCAAGCGGCAGGTCGCCCCTTGCGCTGTAATCGAGTAAGCCCGGAAGCCCCCGGCGAAGGCTGCCGTCGTAATCGGCTCGAGAGGCTTTTTGGAGCTGTTATTGGAATTATTGCTGTCGTTACAGGCGCTCATACCCAGCAGCGCGGTAGCTGCCGCTATCATCGTTGTAAGGTTTTTTTCATGGGGTTTGATCATGTTTGTTCCCGCGAACATGACGCGAACAAAAGCGGGCATTGTAGCAGACCGCAAAGCTCTGTCAAGGGAAAAGCGAATCGCGTGATGATAAAGCTGCGCGAAAGGCCGCAAAATCGCGGCATTCTGCACCGCGAGCTCTTGGCCTCTCACCCCGGCCTCTCACCTCGGCCTCTCACCCCGGCCTCTCACCTCGGCCTCTCCTCCTACGCCGCAGCTCCTCCTGCGCTGCGGCCTCGGATGCGGGAGGCAGCCCGCAGACAAGCAAAAACCCTCTCACCCGGACGGTGAGAGGGTTGAACCCGACAAGATCAAAAATCTTACGGCTGCGTGGGCGTGTCCGAAGAATCGTTGCCCGACCCGTACCCCATCTCGACGTGCAAAACACCCTGAACGGGGGTCGCCGCCAAGGTGCCGGAGCGAGCGGACGCGATCGCCGTCGCAGCACCGGACGGGAACTCAACGACGATACGGTAGTCAACTTCCGTCTCGAGATCCGCATCACTTTCATCGGTATCAATATTCCAGAACTCGCAGAATTCGGACGAAGACCTGAGTGCATTATCCGTCGTGCCGGCGAAATTGAAGCTCATCGTAGCCGTCGTCGGCTGCTGCTCATTCGGCTCAAGGCTGTAAGAGACCAAGCACTCGAAGGGAACCGCCGCGCCCTCAATAACCAATCCGGCAGGCAAATCGGTCACCTGGCTGCTCCGCGCCAAAGCGGCCTGCGCCTTGACCAACACCGAGCACCCCATCCCGCCGATTGTACCGCTGTAATACTCTGTTCCGGCGGCAAAATCAGTCGTTGAAATAGCGTGAGTCACGCTCGTGTTGCCACCGCCTCCGTTGCTATCGTTACAAGAGTTCAGGGTCAACAGCGCCGCAGCTGTCGCCATCATCAGTGTGTGAGTTTTTTTCATGTCGATATCAGTTGTATATGTTGTCCTGTTCGCTAGAGTGAACGTCCTTATTCTATCTGACATTCAAACAGAATCAAGCGCAAAATACAATCATCGGCATTTCCCCCTTCCGGCGCCCGCCGCAGCGGGGACAGCGAGAAGGACATCTCCCGCAGCAACCGCGGCACGAAAAAGCCCGCCCGGCATGTAGCCGGGCGGGCGAGAGTATGTCAGAGGCGCGGCGCGACCCGATCAGTCATCGGCGCCGACGGAAATCGCATCATCGGCAGCGGCGGGCTCCTCCTCGATCTCGTACATGGCACGCGGCACCGGAACCGCCCCGGGCGCGGGCTCGACGACGATGTTGCGGTAGCGGCTGAAGCCCGTGCCGGCCGGAATCAGGTGGCCGAGAATCACGTTCTCCTTGAAGCCCTCGAGCAAATCAACCTTGCCCAAGCTCGCAGCCTCCGTCAGCACGCGCGTCGTATCCTGGAAGGAAGCCGCCGAGATGAAGGACTCCGTCTTGAGAGCGGCCTTCGTGATACCGTTGAGCACGGGCTCGTAATCGGCGGGGCGACCGTTCATGGCGATCGTCTCCTTGTTGATGCGGGCGAGCTTCGTGCGATCGACCTCATCGTCCCAGAGCAGGCCGGTATCGCCCGGATCCTTCACGCGCACCTTGCGCAGCATCTGCGAGACGATGATCTCGACGTGCTTGTCGTTGATTTCCACACCCTGCACGCGGTAGACCTGCTGCACCTTGTTGACGAGGTGCTCCTGCAGAGCCTCCTTGCCGCAGATGCGCAGAATCTCATCCGAAGCCTCCGAGCCGTCGGAGAGCGGCTCGCCGGCGCGCACGTAGTCGCCGTCGTGCACGATGATGTGGCGATCCATGGGCACGAGGTGCTTGTGCGAGATGGCGCCGTCCTCGGCGTCACGCTCCTCGAGCTTCGTCGACCGGCGGCGGCTCTTGGCGGCAGCCTCCTTCGCCTCGGCGTCGCGGTAGACGGTCACGACCTTCTTGCCGCGAATCATCGCATCATCAATCGAGACAATACCGTCCATCTCCGCGAGCGTGCAGACATCCTTCGGGCGACGCGCCTCGAAGAGCTCGGCCACGCGCGGCAGACCGCCGGTAATATCGTTGGTCTTCTGCACCTTGCGGGGCGTCTTGGCCACCTGCGTACCGGCAGAGATCTTCTGCTTGTCGGAGACGGCGAGGTAGGCGCCCGTCGGGATGGAGTAGACGCGCGGCTTGTCCTTGTCACCCTTGCCCGTGTGCACGATCACGCGCGGAGCGAGATCCTGACGGTGCTCGATGATGACCGTCGTGCCGCGGCCCGACTCGGAGTGGCCGCCCTCGGTGCGGCAGGTGATGCCCTCGATCATGTCCTGGAACTCGACCACACCGCCGACTTCCGAAATGACGGGAATGGCGAAGGGATCCCACTCGGCCACGAGCTGCTTGGCCTCGATGTGCTCGCCGTCCTTGACGTGCAGCACCGCACCCATGGCCATCTGGTAAGACTCCAGCTCCTTGCCCTCGGCGTCGTAGATCTTGACGCTGCCGTTCTTGCAGAGCACGACCATGTTGCCGTTCTCATCCTCAACGCAGCGATCGCGCAGGTTCTCGTCGTAAATGACGCGGCCCGCCGCCTTCGAGACGTACTCCGGACGACTGGCCGCAGCCGTCGCCGTACCGCCGACGTGGAAGGTACGCATCGTCAGCTGCGTACCGGGCTCGCCGATGGACTGAGCCGCGATGACGCCGACGGCCTCGCCCACCTTCACCGGCTTGCCCGAGGCGAGGTTGAGGCCGTAGCACTTCGCGCAGCAGCCCTTGGGCAGATCGCAGGTGAGCACGGAGCGCACGCGCACCTTCTCGATACCCACCTTCTCAATCTGCTTGGCAGCCTCGTCGGTGATGATCTCGTTCTTCGCCACGATGGTCTTCTTGGTAGTCGGGTCAATGATGTCGTCGCAAGTCACGCGGCCGTAGATGCGGGTCGCGAGGCTGGCGATCTCATCATCGCCGTCGTAGATGGCCGTCATGGTGATGCCGTTTTCGGTGCCGCAGTCCTCATCGCGCACGATGACGTCCTGCGCCACATCCACGAGCTTGCGGGTCATGTAACCCGAGTCAGCCGTCTTCAGAGCCGTATCGGCCAGACCCTTGCGGGCGCCGTGCGTCGAAATGAAGTACTCGAGCACGGAGAGACCCTCGCGGAAGTTCGAGGTAATCGGGCGCTCGATGATTTCACCCGAGGGCTTGGCCATGAGGCCGCGCATACCCGAGAGCTGCTTAATCTGCGCCTTGTTACCGCGAGCGCCCGAGTCAACCATCATGTAGAGCGGGCTGGCCACGGCCGAACCCTCGTTGTACTCGAGCTTCGTGTAGAGCTCCTTCTGAATGGCATCCGTCGTCGACGACCAGATGTTCACCACCTTTTCGTAGCGCTCGCCGTTGGTGATGAGGCCCTCTTCGTACTGCTCGGTCACCTTGGCGACCTGCTCGTAGGCGTCGGCAATCATCTTGTTCTTGTTCTCGGGCACGACCATGTCCACAATACCGATCGAGCAGCCCGAGCGCGTCGCCTCCTTGTAGCCGAGAGACTTGAGCGCATCGAGCGTCTCCACCGTCTTCTGCTGGCCGCAGACCTGGTAGCAGCGCCAGATAATCTCGCCGAGCTGCTTCTTGCCGACGTTGCGGTTGATGTAGCCGATTTCATTGGGCCAGATCTCATTGAAGCGCACGCGGCCGGCCGTCGTCACGATCGTCTTGCGGTGCACGTTCTCCTGGTTGAAGGAGAGCTTGTCGAAGGCCTCGCCCTCCTTGCCGTAATCCGGGTTCTTGAGGCGAATCCACTCGTGGTAGCCGATCTTGCGGGCCGCGATGGCGAACTCGACTT
Organism: Candidatus Parakkermansia intestinigallinarum; assembly: GCF_944389695.1. NCBI lineage: Bacteria > Pseudomonadati > Verrucomicrobiota > Verrucomicrobiia > Verrucomicrobiales > Akkermansiaceae > Candidatus Parakkermansia > Candidatus Parakkermansia intestinigallinarum. The sequence goes on along the minus strand of NZ_CALXNG010000001.1, from coordinate 43,154 downwards.
CGGAAATCGACTCGAAGAGCGGCAGCAGGTGCTGATTGTCCTGCTTCTCCTTCACCTCCTTCGCGCGGGTGTGCGTCAGGTAGTAGGCACCCAGAATGATATCCTGCGTCGGCGTGCTGATGGGCTTGCCGGAAGCGGGCGAGAAGATGTTGTTGGGAGCCAGCATGAGCAGGCGAGCCTCGAGCTGAGCCTCGACGCTCAGCGGCACGTGCACGGCCATCTGGTCACCGTCGAAGTCGGCGTTGTAGCCCGTGCAGACCAGCGGGTGCAGGCGGATGGCCGAGCCCTCGATGAGCACCGGTTCAAAGGCCTGAATCGAGAGGCGGTGCAGCGTCGGAGCACGGTTGAGGAAGACCGGGTGTCCCTTGGTCACCTCTTCGAGGATATCCCACACAATGGCCTCCTTGCGGTCGATCATCTTCTTGGCCGAGCGCACCGTGTGCACATGGCCCAGCTCCTTGAGGCGGTGGATGATGAAGGGCTCAAAGAGCGTGAGCGCCATCTTCTTGGGCAGACCGCACTGGTTCATCTTGAGGTGCGGACCGATGACGATCACCGAACGGCCGGAGTAGTCGACGCGCTTGCCCAGCAGGTTCTGGCGGAAGCGGCCGCCCTTGCCCTTGAGCATGTCGGAGAGCGACTTGAGCGGGCGGTTGCCGGCACCCGTCACGTGGCGGCCGTGGCGGCCGTTATCGAAGAGGGCATCGACGGCCTCCTGCAGCATGCGCTTCTCGTTGCGCTTGATGACTTCGGGCGTCTGAAGAGCCGAGAGCTCCTTGAGGCGGTTGTTGCGGTTGATGACGCGGCGGTAGAGGTCATTGAGGTCGGAGGTCGCGAAGCGGCCGCCGGGCAGCGGCACGAGCGGGCGCAGATCGGGCGGGATGACCGGCAGAATCGTCAGCACCATCCACTCGGGCTTGCAGCCGCTGCTGCGGAAGCCCTGAGCGAGCTGAAGGCGCTTGGCAATCTTGCGCTTGTTCTGCTTGGAGTTGGTCTTGTCCATCTCCTGGCGCAGCTGGTCGATGAGGGCCTCCAGATCAATGGTGGCGAGCAGGCGCTGAATGGCGGCGGCACCCATATCGGCCTCCGGGGCATCATCGCCGTACTCGTCCTGAAGCTCATCGTACTCCTCCTCCGAGAGAAGCTGGCCGCGCTCGAGCCCGGCCACGTCCTTCGGGTCGATGACGACGTAGTCCTGGTAATAGATCACGCGCTCCAGGTTCTTGACGCTCATATCGAGCATGAGGCCGATGCGGCTCGGGGCACACTTGAAGAACCAAATGTGCGTCACCGGCACCGCCAGCTCGATGTGGCCCATGCGCTCGCGGCGCACGCGCGACGACGTCACCTCGACGCCGCAGCGATCGCAGATCATGCCCTTGTTCTTGGCGCGCTTGTAGCGGCCGCAGGAGCACTCCATGTCGCGGGTCGGGCCGAAGATGCGCTCGCAGAACAAACCGCCCTTCTCAGGCTTGAAGGTGCGATAGTTGATCGTCTCAGGGTTTTTGACCTCGCCGCTCGACCAGCTGAGGATGACCTCGGGGCTGGCCACGGTGATGCAAACCTGGTCGAAGTTTTTGGGCTTCTCTGTGTTAAGGTCAATGAAAGGCATATAAGTGGAATGGGTAAGGGTTGGTTGCTGCCCGCCCGACGGGGGCGGGCAGCGGTGACAGGTTTACATCTCGGAGTCCTCGTCCTCGTCCGGGGTCGCGGACTCTTCGTCCTCATCGGCGAGATCGGCGTCGAACTCGAGCTCGTAGTCGGAGCCGGCGCTCTCATCGTCGTCATCATCGAGGCCCTCGCCCGAAGCGAGCAGCTCGAAGAAGTCGTCGGTGTTCTGCGGCGCGTTCTCGCGATCCTTCTTCTCCGTGGGCTGAACGTTGAGGCAGAGAGACTGCATCTCCTTGATCAGCACGTTGAATGACTCCGGCGTGCCTGCCTCGAGCGAATTGTCGCCGCGCACGATGTTCTCGTAGATGCGCGTGCGGCCCTGCACGTCGTCGGACTTCACGGTGAGCAGCTCTTGGAGCGTATAGGCTGCACCGTAAGCCTCCATGGCCCACACTTCCATTTCACCGAAGCGCTGGCCGCCGTGCTGAGCCTTGCCGCCCAGCGGCTGCTGCGTCACCAGCGAGTAGGTACCCACGGCGCGAGCGTGCACCTTGTCGGCCACGAGGTGGTTGAGCTTGAGCATGTAGGTGTAGCCCACCACGACGGGGTAGTGGAAGTACTCGCCCGTCAGACCGTCGATGAGGCGGCTCTTGCCGGCCACCGTGCCGTCCTTGCCGTCGCCCACCCACGTGAAGCCCTCGACCTTCTTGGCCTGGCTCATGTAGTCCCAAATCTTCGCCTCGTCGATGCCGTCAAACACCGGCGTTGCCACCTTGAAGCCCAGCGCCTTCGCGGCCACGCCCAAGTGAGCCTCGAGCACCTGGCCGACGTTCATGCGCGAGGGCACGCCCAGCGGGTTGAGAATGAGGTCGACGGGCGTGCCGTCCTCGAGGTAGGGCATATCCTCCACCGGCAGCACGCGCGAGCAGACGCCCTTGTTGCCGTGGCGACCGGCCATCTTATCGCCCACGCCGAGCTTGCGCTTCGTGGCGATGTAGACCTTGACTTCGGTGACGACGCCCGGATCCATCTCCGCACCGGCCTCAATCTGGTCGAGGCGGCGGTCGCGCTCTTCGTTCAGATCGGCGAAGCGCGGCTCGTAGGCGTTGATAATCTCGAAGATCTGGTTGCGCACCGGGCTCTCGTTCATCTCAATCTGGTCGTGATAGACCGCGAGCTTGCGGAGCAGCGTCTTGGTGATCTTGCGGTTGGCGGGGATGATAACCTCGTTCGTGCCGGCGCGCGTCACCTCCAGCGGAATCTTCTCGCCGAGCAGGCGATCGGAGAGCTTGCCGGTGAGCTGATCGATGAGGCTGTCCTTATCGCGCTCGTACTCGCTGACAACCTTCTTGCGCTGCTTCTGCGTCTCCTTCTCGGCATCGACATTGGGCGAGCCGGGAGCATTCGAACGAACGACGCGCACGTCCATCACCACGCCCGTCGTGCCCGGGGGCACGCGCAGCGAGGTGTCCTTGACGTCGGCAGCCTTCTCGCCGAAGATGGCGCGCAGCAGGCGCTCCTCGGGCGCGAGATCCGTCTCGCTCTTGGGCGTGATCTTGCCCACGAGAATATCGCCGGGCTTCACCTCCGCACCGATGCGGATGACGCCGTCGCTGCCGAGGTTCTTGAGGGCTTCGTCGCCGACGTTGGGGATGTCGCGCGTGATTTCCTCAGGCCCGAGCTTGGTGTCGCGAGCCTTCTCCTCAAACTCCTCGATGTGGATGGACGTATAGGCGTCCTGCTGCACGAGGCGCTCGGAGATGATGATGGCGTCTTCGAAGTTGTAGCCGTACCAAGACATGTAGGCCACCAGCACGTTGCGGCCGAGAGCCAGCTCGCCGCCGTCGGTGCAGGGACCGTCAGCCAGCACGTCGCCGGCCTTGATGACGTCGCCGCGCGAAACGATGGGCTTCTGATTGATGCAGGTGGAGGCGTTCGAGCGCATGAACTTGCGCAGGTGGTAGACGTAGATGCCCTTGTCGGGATCGCTCTTCACGCTGTCGGGATCGCTCAGCCAGACCTGCGACGAGACCGGGAGCTCGCCGTCGGGCGTGGTGACGATGACTTCGGCCGTGGCGGAAGCGACGATGCCCGGCCCCTTGGCGCAGATGACCGCGCAGCTGTCCAGCGCGCACTTCTTCTCAATGCCGGTGCCGACGAGCGGTGCCTGATTGACCATCAGCGGCACGCCCTGGCGCTGCATGTTGGCGCCCATGAGGGCACGGTTGGCGTCGTCGTGCTCGAGGAAGGGAATGAGGCCGGCGGCAATCGAGATGATCTGCTTGGGCGAGACGTCCATGTACTCGACGCGGCGCGGGTCAACCTCGATGAACTCGCCGTGCTCGCGCGCCGTGACGCGCGGCGTGGTGAAGTGGCCGGTGCCGTCGTCGTGGTCGATGGGGTTGTTGGCCTGAGCGATGAGGTGGTACTCCTCCTTGTCGGCCGTCAGGTAGTCAACCTCGTTGGTGATGATGACCTCGGTGTCGACGACCTCGCCCTGCTCGTTCTTCTTCTCCACCTTGCGAACGCGGCGGAAGGGCGTCTCGATGAAGCCGTACTCGTCGATGCGGGCGTAGGTGCAAAGCGAGTTGATCAGACCGATGTTCGGGCCTTCAGGCGTCTCAATCGGGCAGATGCGGCCGTAGTGCGAGGGATGCACGTCTCGCACCTCGAAGCCGGCGCGATCGCGGTTGAGACCGCCCGGACCGAGGGCGGAGAGGCGGCGCTTGTGCGTCAGTTCGGCCAGCGGGTTGATCTGGTCCATGAACTGCGAGAGCTGGCTGCGGCCGAAGAAGTCGCGCACGACGGCGCTGAGGGCCTTCGGGTTGATGAGCTTGCTGGGCGTGATGTCGTTGCGCGTGGTGTCGCAGAGCGTCATGCGCTCCTTGACGAGGCGCTCGGTGCGGGCGAGACCCACGCGGCACTGGTTGGCAATAAGCTCGCCGACGGCGCGGACGCGGCGGTTGCCGAGGTGGTCGATGTCGTCCACCTGCCCCTCGCCGTGGCGCAGGCGCAGCAGGTACTTGATGGCCGTCAGGAAGTCGATCGGCTGGATGAGGCGGCAGTCCTCGGGCACGTCGAGCCCGAGCTTCTGGTTGATCTTGTAGCGGCCCACGCGCGTGAGGTCGTACTTCTTCTCCTCCTTGAAGAGGCGATCGAGAGCCGTCGCCGCCTGCTGCACCGAGGCGGGATCGCCCGGGCGGAACTTGCGGAAGATCTCCTTGAGGGCGCTCTCGCGGTCGTGCGCGAGGTCCTTCTTGAGCGTCTTGACGAGCGTCTCCTCTTCGCGCTGGTCGATGACTTCAATCTCGGTGATGCCCAGTTCGACCATCTTCTTGATGCCGGCGAAGCTCAGCGGCTCGTAGGCCTTGGCGATCACCGTCACCTTGCGCGAGCTTTCGTCGCCGTGCTTGACGTCCTCGAAGGGGATGAGATACTCCAGCTCGCTGCCTTCCACGTCCGTGAGCTTGAGCTTCTGAATGGTGTAGAACTGCTCGACGATGGAGCGATCGGTCTCGTAGCCGAGGTAGCGCAGGAAGGTGGTCGCGAGGAACTTGTGGCTGCGGCGGCGGCGATCCAAGAAGACGTACATCAGATCGCTGGTGTCAAACTGCACCTCCAGCCAAGAGCCGCGATCCGGAATGATGCGGAAGGAGTAAATGGGCTTGCCGTTCGTGTGGTGAGACTTCTCAAAGCAGATGCCCGGCGAGCGGTGCAGCTGCGCGACGATCACGCGCTCCGCCCCGTTGATGACGAAGGTGCCGCGGTCGGTGATCATCGGAATCTCGCCCATGTAGACGTCCTCGTCGGCCGAGTAGTCGCCGCACTTGAGGCGCAGCTTGACGTAGAGCGAAGCGCTGTAGGTCTCGCCGGAACGAATGGCGGCAATGTCGGAAATGCGGGGCGGCGAGATGCTGTATGATTCGTACTCCAGTTTAATCTGCCCGTCGTAGCTCTCTATCGGGAAGTGCTCGGTGAGAACGGCCTGCAGCCCCATTTTGAGCCGCTTGTCCGGCTCGGTGAAACGTTGGAGAAATTCCTCATAGGATTTGGTCTGGATCTCAATCAAGTTGGGCGGGTCAATGACCTCCTTGATCTTGCCGAAACTGATTCGCTCTTGCTTGGGCTTGGACATGGAGTGGCGGAGATGATGTTGTGCATCCTAATCCGGATGCGGGGTTCGGTTTCAGTACCATAAAACCGACCCGGAGCTCCCCCTTTCTGAGAGTCCCGCGGCGGGAAGACCCGGGTCGATTTATGAACTTATCTTGACAATTGCGAAACGATAAAAGTTGAGTTAACAATTAGCATTTCGCGTAGGGACACGAAGGCAGGAGGGGATGAAAATCCCCCCCTGCTTTCGTAAAATCGGTCGCTTACTTGATCGTGACCTTGGCACCGGCCTTCTCGAGCTCGGCCTTGGCCTTCTCGGCGTCCTCCTTGGAGGCGCCTTCGACGACGACGGCAGGAGCGCTCTCGACGAGCTTCTTGGCGTCGGCGAGACCCAGACCGGGCTTGACGGTGCGGACGGCCTTAATGACGGCAATCTTGTTGGCACCGGCCTCGGTGAGTTCAACGTCGAATTCGGTCTTTTCTTCAGCAGCCTCGGCAGGAGCGGCGGCCACGGCGGCGGCAGCCACGGGAGCGGCGGCGGAAACACCCCACTTCTCCTCGAGCATCTTCACGAGTTCAGCAGCTTCGAGGATGGTCAGCTTGCCGAGTTCTTCAGCGATTGTATTGAGATCAGCCATTGTAGTATTGTCTTTTAATTGGTTCTTGTCGCAGGTGGGGGCTCCCCACCCATTTCAGTTCTCACCGGCCGGAGAGCCGACAGAGAACCTCTTGTTGTTTCAGGCGGCGCGCAGGTTTACCACAGCACCGCCATCTGTTCAAGTCTTTTTTTACTCGGCAGCGGGAGTTTCTTCGCTGCTGCCGCCGTTTTCCTTGTCCACGTAAGCCTGGATGACGCGAGCCAGGGCAGAGCCGGCGGCGTTGATGGTACCAAGCAGGGTGGCCAGCAGAACTTCGCGGCTGGGAAGATCGCCGAGGGCGGTGATCTTCTCGGGGCTCAGTTCGGCGCCGTCGAGAATGCCGGCCTTATAGGCGGCCTTCTTGGAAGTCTTGGCGAAGGTGTTGACGGCCTTGGCCGCGGCGCAGACGTCGCTCTCACCCATGATGTAGGCGGTCTGGCCCTTGAGGGCGGCGGAGATGTCGGGAAGGCCGGCATCCTTGATGGCCTTGACCATGTAGGTGTTCTTGGCGACGACGCACTTGGCGCCGGCGGCCGCGAGCGAAGCGCGCAGCTGCGTGAACTCCGGCACGGTGATGCCCGTGTAGTCGATCACCAGCAGGAAGGGCGAAGCATTCACCTTGGCCTGCAGCTGATCGATGATGACGGTCTTATCGGGATTGAATTTCGTGTTATCGTTCATAATCGTGTGTGCGGTTCAGGTTACAGCTTGGAGAACTCGACCTGGCTGAGCGGAAGGCCGGGGTTCATGGAGCTCGAGATGGTGACCGAGGCAATGTAAGCGCCCTTGGCGCCGCTCGGGCGAGCCTTCACGACGGCGTTGATGAGGCTGCGGATGTTCTCGGCGAGCTTGTCGGACTCAAAGGAGAGCTTGCCGACGGGAGCCGAGATGTTGGCGTTCTTGTCGACCTTGAAGTCGACACGGCCGGCCTTGACCTCGCGAACGGCCTTGGCGGTATCCTCCGTCACGGTGCCGGTCTTGGGGTTGGGCATCAGACCGCGCGGGCCGAGCACTCGGGCAATCTTGCGCACCTGGGCCATGGCGTCCGGGGTGGCGATTGCGCTATCGAAGCTCAGGAAGCCGTCCTGAATCTCTTTGATGAGGTCTTCAAGACCGACTTTCTCAGCGCCGGCCTCAAGGGCTGCCTGAGCGGCTTCACCTTGGGCAAAGACGATGACGCGGACGTTTTTGCCGGTACCGTGGGGCAGCGCCACGGAGGCGCGCACCATCTGATCGGACTTGCGGGGATCCACCGTAAGGCGGAACGAGACAGTGACCGTGGGGTCAAACTTGGGGGCGGGGAAGCTCTTCATGACTTCCACGGCCTCTTCCACAGCGTAAGTCTTGCCGGGGGCGACGAGCTTCGCTGCTTCGTTGTAGCGCTTGGAGCGTTTTGTAGACATATGTGAGCAGTACGTTCGGGTTAGTGTTTCCCTCCTGCAGAAGGGTGAATCAGAGACCTTCAACCTCGATACCCATCTGGCGGGCCTGACCGGCGATGATGCGGGCGGCGGCTTCCGGGTCTTTCGTGTTGAGGTCGGGCATCTTGGTGTTAACGACTTCCATCAGCTTCTCTTTGCTGATCTTGGCAACCTTCTTCTTGTTCGGCTCGCCGGAGCCGGACTGAATGCCGGCGGCCTTCTTGAGGAGGTTGGCTGCCGGGGGCTGCTTGGTGATGAAGTCGAAGGACTTGTCCTTGTAGACGGTGATGATGACGGGGAGAACGTCGCCGGCCTGCTTCTGAGTCTTAGCGTTGAACTCTTTGCAGAAGCCCATGATGTTCACACCGGCCTGACCGAGTGCAGGACCCACGGGCGGCGAGGGGTTCGCGGCGCCGGCAGGAATCTGCAGCTTGATGATTTTGACTACTTCTTTTGCCATGGTTTTGTTTGTTGGGTTGACCGACGGGCCGGGGTGCGAACACCTGCGGCGAGCCGCCGGAGAAGGCTTACTTGTTCAGCTCGTCATCAGGCACGTGCTGAACTTGGGTATAATCGAGGTCGAGCGCATTGCTGCGGCCGAACATGGTCACGCCGACGCGCAGACGGCCGCGCTCGGCATCCACTTCTTCGACCACGCCGCGCTCATCTTTGAAGGCGCCGTCGCGCACGACGACGATGTCGTTGACGTTGAAGACGACTTTCGGACGCGCGATGCCCTCGCGGCGCTGCACTTCCTCGAGAAAGTTGCGCACGTCGGAGGCAGGCATGGGAAGCGGCTCTTTGTTGCGGCCGCAGGCAAAGCTGATCACGCCGTCGACGGCCTGAATCTTGTACCAGGCGTCGTTGCAGAGGCTGTTGTCGGGGCGGCGCAGGGCGATGTTCAGGTAGATGTAACCGGGGTAGAGCTTGCGCTCAACGGTGTATTTTTTACCGTTGCGGACTTCCTCGATCTTCTCCATATACAGTTTCGGCTCGCTCTGGATGAGCGAGCGCACTTCCTCGTCTTCTTCGATGAGGCGCTTGAGGTTATCGAGCGTACGCTTCTCTTTGTTCGAGAGAACATGCAGAACGTACCACTGATCCTTGGCCTCCGGCACGGAGCGGGAACCGGCGGGTTTGCGATCGTAAGGGCGTGACATAGTGCTGATCTTCGGGTGCTTGTGGGGAGTGAGATCAGGAGAGGAAATTGATGGCGGCGTTGATAACCTGCGCCATCACGAAATCAAAGAAGGCGACATAGGCGCCCAGCAGCAACATGGCAACGAGCACCATGAGCGTTGACCCCCACAGTTCGCGATACTTCTTGAAGCCCTTGACCTTGGGGTCGCTCTCCCACGGCCAGGAGCACTTCTTGAGCTCCGACTTGAGGTTGGAGATGGACGTGAAGACGGAACGGAAAAACTTGCTCATTGATTCTTGGAGGTGTCGGGTGATCCGGTTGTGAGATCTGTCGAAAAAAAAAGAGGAAGGCTGGCAGGGTATGAGAGACTCGAACTCCCAACACGCGGTTTTGGAGACCGCTGCTCTACCGATTGAGCTAATACCCTATAACCTTGCTCTGTGTTTCGGTCATTCGGGGGATGCCCGGTTTGGGACGGGCATCCCCCATGACCAAGGGCTCATTCCATTCGAATGTCAGCCCAATTTTTGCGGGGAAGCGGATTAGGCCACGATCTTGGCGACCTTACCGGCGCCGACCGTGCGGCCGCCTTCGCGGATAGCGAAGCGCATACCCTCTTCCATGGCGACGGGGGTGATGAGCTCAACGCCGATGGTGACGTTGTCGCCGGGCATCACCATTTCCGTGCCCTCGGGCAGGCTGACCGTGCCGGTCACGTCCGTCGTGCGGAAGTAGAACTGCGGGCGGTAGTTCTTGAAGAACGGGGTGTGACGGCCGCCTTCTTCCTTCGTCAGCACGTACACGGCGGCCTCGAAGGTGGTGTGGGGAGTCACGCTGCCGGGCTTGGCAAGAACCTGACCGCGGACGATGTCTTCCTTCTTGATACCGCGAAGGAGCACGCCGACGTTGTCACCGGCCTCACCCTTGTCGAGGAGCTTGCGGAACATTTCGATGTCCGTCACAGCGGTCTTCTGGGTCGGGCGAATACCGACGATTTCAACTTCCTCCATCTTGTTGATGATACCGCGCTCGATACGGCCGGTAGCCACGGTGCCGCGGCCGGAGATGGAGAACACGTCTTCCACCGGCATCAGGAAGGGCTTGTCGATCGGACGCTCGGGCGTCGGGATGTAGCTGTCGACAGCGTCCATGAGGTCGAGGATGCTCTGCTTGGCCTCGGGGTCGCCCTCGAGAGCCTTGACGGCGGAACCCTTGATGATCGGGATTTCGTCGCCCGGGAAGTCGTAGGAGGAAAGGAGGTCGCGGATCTCCATCTCCACGAGCTCGGCGAGCTCCGGATCAGCGAGGTCCATCTTGTTCATGTACACCACGATGTAGGGAACACCCACCTGACGGGCAAGCAGAATGTGCTCGCGGGTCTGCGGCATGGGGCCGTCAGCGGCGGAGACCACGAGGATGGCGCCGTCCATCTGGGCAGCACCCGTGATCATGTTCTTCACATAGTCGGCGTGGCCGGGGCAGTCGACGTGAGCGTAGTGGCGCTTGTCAGTCTCGTACTCCACGTGAGCGGTCGAGATGGTGATGCCGCGCTCGCGCTCCTCGGGAGCGCCGTCGATCTGATCGTAAGCCTTGTACTCAGCCTTACCCTGCTCTGCAAGAACGCTCGTAATTGCAGCGGTAAGGGAGGTCTTACCATGGTCAACGTGACCGATGGTACCCACGTTCACGTGGGGTTTGGTGCGCTGGAATGATTCTTTGGCCATAATTGGATTGTTTGTTTGGGCTGCTATTCTTGCATCGGAGTCGGAAGCTTCTGGCGGGATTTGAACCCGCGACCTCATCCTTACCAAGGATGCGCTCTACCCCTGAGCTACAGAAGCGTGAACTCCCTGTCGTCCTGTGGGGACGTGAAAGCAGGCGTATTTTACACGTGTTCGCGTGGTGCGTCAACTCTAATTTATCGTCATTGTTGATTTTTTCCGATTTTTTTGCCGATTTTGCCCTGTTTTCGGTTTTTTTTCGGCGCGGCGGGGCGGATTTTCGCTGCGGCGGGGGCGGCGGCGCTGCTCCGGCGCAATCCGCGGCTGCTGTTGCCTCGGCTTCGGCAGGAGTTGTTCTCGGCTTCGGCGCGTGCGCGGCGGCGCGTCTCCCCGAGTCTCGGCCGTGCTCAGCGACGGTGCGGGCGAGCGGCGAGCGGTGGCGAGCGGTGGCGTGCGGTGGCGTGCGGTGGCGGCGCCGTGACAGGTGGAAAGTTGGGTTGCGCCGCTCTTTTCTCCGTGTCACACTACAGGTCTATGAAGCATTCTGCATTCACGATGATGGTGGCTCTGCTGTCCGCGCCGATGGTGTTCGCGGCAGAGGAGCCGGAGCAGCAGGCGCCGATGCCTGCAAGCGAGCAGCCTGCGGCGGCTCAGAACGCGGGCTGCCCCGAGGGGGCGGCTTGTGCCGATGAGGCTTGGCTCCAAGTGGAGTCGGTGACGATTGCCGCCGAGAACGGTGATCCGCTGGCTCAGTACACGCTGGCTTGGCTCACGGAAACGGGTCAGGGCGGTATGGAGGCCGACGCCGAGAAGGCGCAGGAGCTCTATGCCAAGGCCTTGCCGGGGCTCAAGGCGGCGGCCGACGGCGGCCATGCCGATGCCTGTCTGGCGCTGGCGGCGATGTACGGCATGGGCAAGGGGGTTGAGGCGGACGCCGAGACGGCGGCGAGCTATGCGGCTCGCGCTGCCGAGTGCTGCGCCGAGGCTCCGAAGGCTCCGAACTGCTGCGCGAAGGGCGACACGTGCTGCAAGGGCCGGGAGGGCAAGTCCGCGGACGGTGGCAAGGCTCGCGGCTGCAAGGGCGGCAAGGGCAAGGGCGGCAAGCCTGCCTGCTGCGACAAGGCGGGAGCCTGCGCTCCGGCTGAGGATGGCGCGAGCGGCGCTCCGGCTCCGCAGGGCGCACACTGAGGCGCGCTGCGGCTCTTATGTCACGCCCGCGCTGCCGTTGAGCAGCGCGGGCGTTTTGTCTTCAGGCGGGTGTTGTCTTTTCGCCGGGTGTTGCGGGCGGCGGGCTGCCGCCGGGGGCGGAGTTTTCGGGCGGCGGGTCATACTGAACGTCGCGCAGGTAGAGTCCGTCGGCGGGGGCGCAGTAGCGGGTGGTTTCGCCGGGTTGGGTCATGTAGGCGCGCAGTTGGTCGAGGTTTATTTTGCCGCGAGCGACTTGGTGCGCGGTGCCGACGAGCAATCGCACCATGCGGTACATGAAGCCGTTGCCGCAGAAGCTCAGGCGCAGGATGTCGCCCTCTTCGCACAGGGCGGCGCGGTCGATGCGGCGGCGGTAGTAGCTCGGCGGGGGCTCGGCGGGCTCGGTGCCGCGGCGGGCGCTGAGGCGGCGGAAGTCGTGTTCGCCTTCGTAGCAGCGCAGGGCTTCGGCCATGAGTGCCGGGCTCCAGTCGCGCGGCAGGTGCCAAGCGCGCCCGGCGAGAAAGGGGCTGAGGACGGGGGCTCGGCAGATGAGGTAGTCGTAGCTCTTGGCGACGGCGTTGAAGCGCGCGTGAAAGTCGTCGGCCACGCCTTGGGCGGCCGTGATGCGGATGGAGGGGGGCAGCAGGGCGTTGAGGGCAGCCTGCCACTGCGCGGCCTGCATGCGGCAGCTTGCGGGGATGTCGACGTGGAAGCGCTGCCCGAGGGCGTGGACGCCGGCGTCGGTGCGGCCGGCGGCGGCGATGCGCAGGGGGCGTTTGAGGATGCCGGCCATCGCGGCTTCGATGCAATCTTGGATGGTGCCGCGGCCGCGCTGGCTCTGCCAGCCGAGGTAGCTTTGGCCGTCGTAGGCGCAGGTGAAGAGGATGCGAGACATGGGGAGGGTTGCGGGGTGGCTCGGGGCGGCAAGAAAGCCGCAGCGTCAGCGACGCTGCGGCTTTCGGAAGGGGGCGCTGTTATGCGCGGCGACGCGGGCGCGGCGCATCAGATGTCGATGGAGATATCTTCGAGATCATCGAGGCCGTCGCTGCCGGAGTCATCGGAGCTGTCGCCCGAGTCGTCGGGAATCTCGTCGATGGAGGGCTCGACATCGCCGCTGTCCTCACCGGCATCGTCGCTGCTGTCGTCTGCGTCATCCGCGGCGGGTTCGACGTCGCCCGTATCGGCGCTGTCGTCCGCGCTGTCATCGGCGGGCTCGACGTCATCGGCGGCATCGTCCGCCGGGGCGGCATCGGCGCTCTCGTCAACGGGCTTCTTGTCCGGCACGGCCTCGAGGTCAGCCGAGCTGTCGAAGCGGAAGACGGAAACCTCGGAGGGCTTGACCGTGTAGGCGAGAGCCTCCTGCAGCGCCTCGGAGCCGTAGCATTCGGCAAAGGGCGGCGGCTCGGCATTGTCCTTGACGCGTTCTTCGTGCAGGTAGTTCAGGCCGGCTTCCTTGCGGGTCGCCTCGGGGTCGAGCTGGCCGCCGCCGGGCACCGAGGCACCGACGGCCAGAACGAGCAGATCGCGATCAACCTCGCCGTCGTACGAGGTAACGGGGATGCTGGCCTGCACGCGACCGAGCTCGCGAGCAAGGCCCTCCAAAGCCTGCACCAGCTCATCCGCCTCGCGCCCCTCGGCGCCGACGCTGCGGCGCAGGGCGTTGGTGTTGAGCGTGCAGGTGCGTGCCATGGCGTCCTCAAGCCTCTTGTAGAGCACTTTGACACGAGGGGCTGCCGCCTCGGCCGTCTTGTAGTCGGTGACGGTCTGCAGCTCGGCAGTCAACTCCTTGGCAAGCGTGGTCACGGACTTATCCTCGCGCTGGCAGGAGGCGAGTACGCTGACAGCAAGAATGGCACAGGCCGGAACGAAGAGAAAATCTTTCATAGAAGAAGTGATAAGCTACGTATTGGAAGTTAGCAGGATTTTGACATGATGTCAAGGTAAAGTGTGGTCTGACCTGAAAAAAATCCCGTTTCGGGGGCTTTCAGCGCGGGTCGGGCAGCAGGTCGGCGTAGATCCCGGGCGAGGAATCGGGGATGGGCCACGCGCCGACGCAGTGCTCGTAGAAGGCGCAGGGGCCGGCGCCGCCGATGATGCCGTAGGCGTAGCCGAGGGCGCGCAGTTGCTCGGCGGCGGTGATGAGCAGGGCGCGGCCGATGCCGCTTCCGCGCTCGTCGTCGCCCACGCCCATGGGGCCGATGAAGCCCCGAGCGGTGACGTCGAAGCAGGCGAAGCCGATGATGCGCTGCTGCCGGGTGGCGATGATGCAGCCCGCCGGGCTGTGCGCCATGGCGATGCGGCATTCGCTGACCCACTTCGGGCTGAAGTTGCGCCCGACCCAGTCTTCGAGGATGTGGGCTTCGTAGGGGTTGCAGCGGCGGATGAGGACGCCTTGCCCGGCGAGGCGCTCGCGCAGCGGGGCGGCGTCCGGCAGGGCATAGAGGCGCACGAGCATGTCTGTCATGGGTCTGTGTGTGCGGGTGCGGGGTGAAGGTGTGTGTGAAAACGGGCGGGTCGGCGCGGGCGGCCGGGCGGCCGGGCGGCGGGCGGCCGGGCGGCGGGCGGCCGATGCAGCTCAGGCGGAAGCCGCGGCGCGGGCTTCCGCCTGAGGGTCGGCGCGCTGTCGAGCCGAGGGACGGGCGCGTGCCTGCTCAGTCTTTCTTGGCGGCTTTCGCGTCGTCGCCGGCGCCTTCCTGGGCGTTGAAGAAGCGCGGGGCGAGGCGGGTGACGACTTCATCCTGGCATTCGGTGTCGTAGACCGTCAGGATGAGGTGGGCCAAGGCGACGGCTTCCTTGAAGTCGGCCGGGGCGTTGCTCCAGCGCTTGGCGTCGAGCTTGCCGAGCGCGGCGCTGCTGTTGAGGAAGTCGGCGACGCCCGGCATCGCATTGAGCAGGTGCACGGCGCGCAGCAGGGCATCCTTCTCCAGCTCCGGGGCTCCGCCGTGGCTGCATACCACAAATTGGCAGTAGCGGTCAACCGCGCGGCTGGCCGCGGCGGCGTTCTCCTTGCTCAGCCCGCCCTGAATTTCGGCGGCGGGAATCTGCTCTTCCGTCAGGCGGGCCAGGCCGTAGCAGTACCAGCCGTAGGCGCGGAGGTTGATTTTGGCGGCTTTGCCCTTGCCGGATTCAAGCGCGGCATATTGGAGGATGCTCTGGCTGAGCTGCTCGCAGGCTTGGGCGAGTTTCTCCTTGTCCGCGGCGTCGATCTGCAGGAAGCCGGCGACGGCCTTGGCGGCCTCGGCCGTGCGGATTTCATCGGCCGTGGCGGCACCGTAAACCTTGCGCTCGATGGCGGCGGCGAGGGTCTCGGCGCGCTTCCAGTCCTGAAGCCTCATGGCGCAGTCCAGCTCGCAGAGTGTGGCGCGAATGGCGGGGTTGCCGCGCACGTAGCGGAAGCCGGCGTAGTCCTTGCGGACTTTGGCGAACTTCTTGACGGCTGCCTTGAGGTCGCCGCCGTAGTAGAGGTCAAAGCCTTCGCCGAGATCTTTGGGGCTCTGCACCATGTAGGGCGACTTGAGGCGCCTCTGCTTCATGGTGCCGTGGTCGTCGTAGAGGATGCCGTCTTTGTTGGATCCGGAGGCGGGGTAGGTTCTCCACCTTTTGTTTTCAAAGACGGAGACGTTGAGTCGGGTTTCTTCTTTGGGTGCCGGCTCCTGGGCGCCGACGAAGCTGCCGAAGGCGACCAGAGCGAGGCTCATGAGGTTAAGTGTTTTCATATGAATGGTTGAGAAATGGTTGAGAGATGGTGGATGGGTTTAGGGTTGCCGGAGGCTGCGATGCCGATACTCTTCGGCTTGGACGTCGGCGCTGCGGCCGCTGCGCGCGACGCAGGCTTCCACGGCGGCGATGAGTTGCTTGTCGCCCGGGGCGGCGGTCTGCTCGAGGCCCGCGGCCCGCAGCTGCCGGATGTAGTCGTCGCCGATGCGCCAAGCCAGCCAGCAGTCGGGCGGAGCGTAGTTGCTCGTGCCGATCTCGCCGACGGCGGGCCGGTTGCGGCGGCGCAGCAGCTCCATGAGCTTCAGGCAGGCCGGGGCGGAGATGCTCAGCTTGCCGGTCTGCCCTTGCACGAGGCTGTCGCAGATGCGGATGGCTCGGTCGAGGTCGCCCTGCTGCCCGCGGTGGGCGTAGGCGTCGGCCATGATCAGCCACATCTGCGGGCTGTCTGCCCCGCGCATGTTGAAGTAGCTGCCGGCGGTCTCCAGCGCGAGGGTGTCATCCCCGCTGTCGCGGTAGCACGCGGCAAGGGCGATGTAGGCGTCGGTGAGGGCGGCGAGGTCGGTGCAGCTCTCATCGCTGATGAAGGCGCGCAGCAGCGCGACGGCTTCATCCGTCTTGCCCTCCGCGCGGAGACGTGCGGCTTGCGCCGCCGGGGTTTCGGCATCGGCACGCGGCAAGCTCTGAGCCGCGGCCATGCTGCCGCAGGCCGCCAGAATCAGAACTGTGAGGCTCAGAGCTTTCATCCGCGCGTCGCGTGGGGGTTGGCGTTAGCGTCAGTTGCGCGTGCGTGCGCGCAGGTTGCGCAGCTTGCTCTCTTCGCCTTGGACGGTGCTGTCCTGGCCGTACTCTCTGACGAGGCTGACCACTTCGTCAAACATCCTCGTCTCGGCCACGGTCATCTTCTCCTTGAAGCCGCTGCCTTCCAGCAGCTTGACGTAGTCCTCACCCGTCTTCCAAGCCAGCCAGCGATCCGGGGCGATGTAGTCCTTGCCCATGATGTCGCCGCTGCTCGGCCTGTTGCGCCGCCAGAGCTGCTCCATGAGCCGCTTGCAGGCCGGGGCCGAGACGCTGACGGTGCCGGTCTGGCTCTGCAGGAGGTTGTCGTAGGTCTTGATGGCGTTGTTGATGTCTTCTTCGCTGTTGCTCTGCGCGTAGGCATCCGCCATGAGCATCGAGATTTCGGTGCGGCGACGGCCGTTCTTGCTCAGGTAGTTGTTGCCCGCTTCGATGGTCTTGGCGGTGTCTCCCTTGGCCTTGTAGCAGTTGGCGAGGGTGAAGTACACCTCCGGGTCGCTCATCGTGCCGCTGTTGATGACTTCCTGCAGCAGGGCGACGGCGTCGTCGATCTTGCCGAGGATGCGCAGCGCGTCGGCCTTGCGAGCCTTGCCCTTGACGGAGTCGGCGGTGTTGCGCGAGATGACGGCGTCGTAGAAGGAGTTGGCGTCGTTGAGGTAGCTGGCACCCTGCTCGCGGTCGGCGTCGATGATGGATCCACCGAAGTCGCGGAAGTTGTCCGCGATGCGCAGGCAGATGCTCGAGGTGAGTTCTTCAGGCTTGAACTCGCGACCCATGGTGCGAACTTCCTGAGCGATTTCTTCGCGCATCTCGGCGTAGCGAGAGGCCGCTTCCTTGCTCTGTTCGCCGTTCTCGCCGCTCTCGGGCTTGTTCTTGGTGAGTTTGTTGGTCAGCTCGGTGATGCGGGCGTTGCGAAGGATGGCGCTGAAGTATTTGTCGCCGGCCTCGACGCCGAAGGCTTCGAGGTGAGCGATGACTTCATCCTCGGAGCTCTTGTCGCCTTCCAGTTTGCGGAAGCCCTTGTCGTAGGCGTTCTTGTAGGCGTCGACGTAGGAGTTGACGGCTTCTTCGAGCGATTCGTCCTTCTTGTTGTTCCGGAAGGCGTAGGCGGCTTCGCGCAGGATGACTTCGCGGAACTTGGCCAGCGCGGCGTCGCAGGTTTCGCGTGCACCGGGATCGTCGGGCTTGACTTTGTCCGTCGAGCGGCGCACCTGCGTGCCGGCCATGTTGAGCGCGTAGACGTTGCCCGCGCTGTCGACCTCCTGCCAGAAGGTGTCGGCATAGCCCTTGGTGCGAGCCATGCGCGCCGCTTCATCCTCGCCTTCGCGCGGGATTTCCGGCGCCAGCGAGTAGAGCAGGTAGAGCGCGTTGGCGGCCATCAGGCGGCCGTCCTGCGAGAGCTTGCCGTCCGCGCCCTTCTTCTTGAGCGAGGCCTTGTAGGCTTCTTCCAGCGCGGCGATGCCTTCGCTCTTTTCAGCCTCGCTGCGCTTGCCGTCCGTGCAAAGGATGCTGCCGCGCACCAGCTGGGCGTTGGCGTAGACGGGGCTCTCAGGCCAGTTCTTGCCGATGGTGCGGCAGTATTCGAGGGCCTTCTCGATGTCGGCCTTCGTCTGCTCTTCGTCGCCGCGCGTGGTCGACAACTTCAGCAGGCAGTCCGATGCGAGGTAGTAGGAGTGCGCGACGAGGGCGTTTTCCGCGACGTCCGTCGAGGGATACTTCTCGCAGTACTTGGCGAAGATTTCGAGGGCCTTGGTGTAGTTGCCCGTGTCGACGGCTCCGAGCTTGTAGTAGGCGTCCATGACGAAGTAGAAGAGCTGCTTCTCGTAGTTCTCTACGGCGTCTTTCTTGAGCGCTCCCTTGCCGGTGCCGGGCACGAGGTTGCCGCTATTGAGCAGGGCTTCGCCGCTCTTGATGACTTCTTCGGGCTTGTTGAGCTTGAAGTAGGCCGAGGTGATGATGAACTCGGCCGTGACGGCTGCCGCGCCCTTCGGGTCGTTGGCGTTGAGTTTGACGACTTCCTGCGCGGCAGGAATGAGGGCCTCCCAGTTCTGCGCCTTGAGCAGGCGGCGCATCTTGTTGAAGGCCAGGTTCTTCACCTGGCTGTCACCGAGGCTGCCGGCATCGCTGAGGGTGGCTTCGAGCTTTTCGCCTGCGGCTTCATCGCCGGTGACGTAGTGAAGCTGGGCCAGCTGGTATTTGAGCTTGTCGCCGAGTTTTTCCTCCTTGCCGTCTTTGTCTTTGGAGACGAGGTTCGGGTAGCGATCGAGCAGCACCTGATAGCCGGCTTTGCCGAGGCGGTTCGAGCCGAGGGCGAGATGGACGTTGGCCGCGCTGACGATGGCGTAGGCTTCGGGGTCGGTGTTGCCTTCGATGAGCTTGGCGTAGTCGCTGCTGATGCGCGTGATGTATCGGACGTTGTAGACTTTGCCGGTCTCGCGGTCCAGCGCGTTGCTGACGTTTTCCTCCGTGCCCATCCACTGCAGCTGCAGCCCGAATTGATCCATCACCTCGCTGCTCGGCGGCACGAAGGAGTAGAGGGTGCTCATGATGCGTGCGGCGGCTTCGGCGCCGCGCAGGTCGCCGGCGCGGAGGGCTTTCTGCGCGTAGCTCGAGGCGCGGCCGCCGTAGGAGATGAAGCGCGAGGTGTTGACGGCGGCGGTCGTCGTTTCCATCATGGGCAGGGAGGCCAAGGCGCTGTGCGCGAGGTCGAGCACGTCGGCGTTGGTCTCTTTGCCGTCCTGCAGGGCGACGCCGATGATGGTGTTGAGGCCGCGCATCACCATGTCTTCAGGCAGGCGTCCCTTGCCCTTGCGGCTGCGCTCGAGGTATTCCTTGCCCTTGCTGAAGTCGGGTTTCTCTTTGAGCAGGTAGGATTGCAGCAGCAGGAAGCAGACTTGGCCGTTGAGGCGCTTCTCGCGCTCGGCTTTCGAGACCTTGTTGGCTTCGAGCAGGTTGAGGTATTCCTCCAGGTAGGTGATGGCTTCGTCGAACTTGCTCACGTCGCCCTTGGTGTCTTCGTCGCCCGCGGCCTGCTTGAAGCGCGCATAGCCTTTCTGGAAGACGGACATCGTCAGCAGCGGGTCGTAGCCGACGGCCTGCCTCGGGTCGCGCATGTTGGCACGCTGCGCGTTTTTCGCGCGCTCGCGCATGGCTTTGTCCTGCCACTTTTCATCGGCGAGGAGCCCGAAGGTTGCCACGGCAGCGTCGTATTTCTTGAGCTGGACCTGCGCGATGCCTTTCTGCCACAGGTAGAAGGGCATCAGGTATTCAAACTGTTGGGTGACCTTCGACTTGGCGTTGAACTTCTTGATGATGGTGTCGCAGAGTTTCTCGGCTTCTGCGTACTTGCGCGCCGCATTCAGCTTCTCGGCCTGTGCGACCGAGCCCACGAGGTCCTGCGCCTGGCAGACAATCGGCGCGCAGGCCGCTATGGCGAGCAGCGCTGCGGTTTTGGTGTATGAGAACATGGTTGGATGGAGTTGTTGTTATAGCTGTAATGAGGGATTCAGACAAGAAGAGGGGAGCGGCGGCGACAACCGCTCAGCTCCCCTCTTGTCCGGGAAGGATTGGGGATCTTTACTCGACGCTGCCGCGCTCGACGGCAACGGCGCTGATGCCGGCCTCAGCCAAGGCGGAGAGCACGTCGATGACGCGCTGGTGCGGAACGCTCTTCGCGCAGCGGAGCAGCACGAGCGGTTCGGCACCCTGAGCCTTGGTGCGCTGGCGAAGCGTCTTGAGGCGCTCGACGAGCTGGGTGAGGTGGCCTTTCTGGCGGGCGTAGTCCTTCGATTCAAACTCGGAGCTGCTGATGGCTCCGCCGACGGTGAAGTCGTTGTTGTAGAGGACGGCACCGCTGGACTGAATCGTGATGCTGGCTTTGTCGGGCGGCGGGGCTTCGTTGCTCTCGCTCTGCGTGGCCGGCGCCGCCATGTCAATCTTCTTTTCGCTGACCAGCGTGGTGGCGACGAGGAAGTAGATGAGCAGCAGGAAGCAGCAGTCGATGAGCGACGAGATGTTCATCTCGGGATCTCCCTGCTCTTCGGTCTCGATTCTCTTATGTCTTGCCATAGTGAATAATCAGTGCAGGGTTAGTTCGCGGCACGCGTGCCGAAGACGTGGTCGGCTATGCCCGCTTTGACGGCGGCTTCGATGGCTCCCTGGGTGCGCTCCCACGGGGTGTTCTGGTCGCCGCGGAAGTAGGCGCGGACCTTGACGGGCTTGCCGTCTTCACCCTTGGAGTTTTTGTAGAGATCCTTCATCTTGGTGATGGCCGTCACGAGTTCGGACTGCTGGTTGACGCTGTAGCCGGTGGTTTTGCCGTTGGCGTCGGCGAGGCTCCAGATGACGTCGGCGCGGCCGCCGAAGGTCTTGTTGAACTTCGCGCGTGCCTTATCGGCCATCTTGTCGGGATCCGCGTAGACGTTGATGACGATGCAGCCCTTGGCGTCTTTCAGATCCGTGCAGGAGACGGCGCTGGGTATCTTGACGCTCGGGTCTTTCGCCACGGTGATCTGGGTGGCGTTCACCACGAAGAAGATCAGCAGCAGGAAGCAGCAGTCAATCATGGGCGAGAGGTTCACATCGCCGCTCACCTCATCATTCGCTCTGGCGTTCTTTTTCTTTGCCATCTTGATTCTGAGATTGATTGTTCAGGGTTCACGCCGATCCGCATGCGCTCAGGCAGCAGACCGGCCCGGAACTCGGGTAGGCATCAGGCCTGACCCTCCGCTGCGTATTCGCCTTCGTAGGCTTCGCCTTCCTCGCCTTCATCGCCGCTGAGGCCTTCGGGAATGCGGGCCAGCTGGGCGTCGGCGTTGAGCACGTTGATGGAGGTGTTGACCATCTCTTCAACGGTGTTGATGCACAGAGCCTCGAGGCTCTGGGCTTTCTTCTTGAGGAAGAAGAAGGCCGGGATGGCGATGATGGAGATGATCAGACCCCAGAAGGTCGTGAGCAGTGCCACGGAGATCGAGCCTGCCAGCTGGGTCGGGTCAGCCTGGCCGGTTTCAGCGAGAATGGCGAAGGCGCCCACCATGCCCTGCACCGTACCGAACAGGCCGATGGAGGGAGCCAGCGAACCGGAGAGGGCGAGCATGTCCACCGTTATCATGATCTGCGGGCGTTCGTTGGCCGTGAAGTCGGCAATGGCGTCTTCAATGCCGTCCTTGCCGAGGTCATCGGGGCGGTTGGCGTCGATGTTCGGCAGCGCGTAGGCGACGAGGCGGCCGAGGTAGGTGGGGCTGGAGGTCGCCATCTCGATGGCGGAGCGCACGCGGCACTCACCCATCAGGGCGATGAGCTGGGCCTTGAGAGCCTCGGGGCAGTACTTTTCGCGCTTGAGGCTCATGCAGCAGTAGATGATGAGGAAGATGGTGATAGCCAGCAGGATAACGAGCGGAATCATCGTCCAGCCGCCATCAATCACCCACTTGTCAAGCATGTTCTTGTCGCCAGCGGATGTGGCGGCCTCTTGCGCGAAGGCTGTCGAGGAAAGTGCGAACATGGCAACCACTCCGAGGGAGAGAGCCCGGACACCGATACGAGTAATCGTTGCTTTCATAATGGTAAAACTACGGTAATGCAGATTTGACGTCCTCTATTTAACCATATTATCCGACGAAGGCAAGAAAGATTTGCGCGGGAGGCAAAAAAAACTTTCAGCCGCGCGGGGGAATCGGCGTCGGCGGGAAGAGGCGCGGGAGGCGGCTTTGTTTTGCGTCTGTTGCCGATGGCTGATGTCGTGTGCCTTGCGCGCTTTCCAACGGCGCAGGGCAGGGCTCTGCGCGCGGCCGACGGGGCTTGTGCATCGGCGGGCGGTTGTTTCGGTTTTGTCAATTATCGGCGTTTCTGGGCGCTTTTCGGCGGCGGTCGGCGGGCTTTTCGGCGGGGCTTCGCTCTGTGTCATACGGCAAAAAAAAGCCGCCGCGCCGTTGAAAACGGCGGGCGGCCCGATAAGAATGAAGACAAAATTTACTTGCCCTTCTTGTCCTGATAGACCTTGATGGGCTGATCCGGAACGTTACCCGGGATGTCGTTATCAACGTCGTTATCGAGGTCTTTGGGCATCGGATGCAGCTTGGGGGCGGGCTGCGACTGGCAGCAGCATGCGCTGAAGCTCAGGGCCGTGGCGGCTGCAAGAATGAGAGTGATGGCTTTCATGGTGTATATGCGTATAAAGGGCTTCGCGATTATTGAAGCAAATTCGACGCGAGGAGTCAATGTCTTTTGTTCGATTTGCATCATTTTTTCTCACTTTGTGCCGCCGGGGCGCCGTCGAAGCGGGTGTCAAAGACGAGAACTTCGAAGGGTTCGAGGCTGATGGTGACGGTGCCGTCCTCCGGCAGGGTGATGTTTTTGATGCGCTGGTCGGCGTAGGAGCTGCCGAGGCTGATGCTGCCTTTCTCGGTGGGCTCGAAGATGGCCGCGCTCAGGGTGATGCTGCGCGGCTGATCATCGGGGTTGCGCAGCGCGAGCGTGGCGCCGCGATCTTTGCGCCACGAGCAGTAGCCGTAGACTTCGAGCTTCTCGGGGTCTCCGCCCACCCAGTGGCTATCGGCGGTGACGTCGGCGAAGCGGCGGCTCCGGCGAACGGCCTCGGCGACGTCATCCCAGACGCGCTCGTTCATCATGGCAGGGGTAAGGTAGAGCTCCTGCAGGTTGGCGCCGGCACCCGGCAGCATGCGGATGTCTTTGCGGAGGTCGTTGTTGACGGGGAAGTCGGCGTGGTGCTTGGTGGTGTCGGCGAGGAAGTCGCCGTCTCCGGCCTTGGGCTCCTGCGCCTTGCCTTCAGCGTAGGTGCGGGCGTCGGAGGTGCGGTAGCCCTGAAACTCCGTGCCCGGCACGATGCCGTGGTGCATGATGGAGTTGAGCGGGTAGAGCGGTGCCTGCTGCACGATGATGCGGTAGCAGGCGGCGTCTCGGTAGGTGATGTACTGCTCGCGGTTGCTGCCTTTGCCGATCCGGTTGACGTCGCTCGAGCCGGTGCGCCAGGTGCAGTCGATGAAGTTGAGCCGGAAGGGGCTCGGCCACGTGCCCACGGTGGTGCTCAGGAAGACGTCGGGGTTGATGCGCCGCAGCTCTTCGGAAATCTTGAGCAGGGCCATGAAGTGCGGTGAAACGCCCGCGGCCTGCGCGTTCTACGCGCCGGGAGCCGTGCCGACGGTGCTGAGCGAGGGTTCCGCGCCCGGGTAGGGGACGGTCGTGGCGGGTCGGCTGTCAGCGGTTTGTCCGGCCACGGTCGGATGGGACATCAGCACGGGGAGACCCAGTGCCACGGCTGCGGTAAGAAGTGAGCGTCGCGCCATGGTTCTGATGCTCTATCACGCCGAGCCCGCGCCGGCAATCCGATTTTGCGTCAACGCCCGAGTTCTTCCTTGTCTCGCGCGCCGTCCTGTGGTATACACGGTGCCGATGACGAGCCGACGCAAACGCAGACAATTTTCGCTCAAGAAGTCTTCCGCCGGCGGGCCGCTGTGGCGCCGCTGGCTCATCCGCCTTGCCGCAGCCGCGGCGCTGCTGCTGATTCTGGTCGTGATCGGCTATTACCAGCTGCTCTCTTACCTTCAGGGTGATTCGTTCCGCGCGCGGATGGAGGAGGGGCTTGCCGAGCGCCTGCAGGCCGACTCTTTTTCGATTCCGTCCAACCTCGCCATCGACGGGGCGCACCTCCGGCTCGATGCGGCGACGATGCAGCGCGATGACGCGCTCAGTCGCCTCGAGCTCCGCGAGATTGCGGCGGATATCCGCCGCTGGCCTCTGCTGGATCGCTGCCTGCACGTGCTGGACTTGCAGCTGGGGCACGGCCGCCTCGACCTCGACCTCGCCTCCGCCTTCAAGGCGACGCCGAGCCGCGAGGAGGAGGAGGGATTCTGGGAGAGTTTTTCACCCGATCACGTGGTGGTTGAGAAGTTGTCCTGCGCGGATACGCAGCTGGAGCTGCGCGCGGGCTCTCTTTCGATTTTGTCGCTGAGCGGCTCGGAGGTGACGGCTACACCTGTTTCTCCCGGTCGAACGGATGGCTGGACGATTCATTTTGCCGGCGGTACGCTCGAGACGCCCTGGGATTTGCTGCGGCAAGCCGAGGTGGAATCCGCCGCGCTGGAGACGCAGGCCGGCGGCCTGCGCATGAGCCGCACGACGCTGCGCCTCACCCCGGGCGAGGGGATTTTGCACGCGGAGGGGCGCTTGGGCGGGCAGCACCGCTGGTCGCTGAAGTTTCAGGCGTCGCGCGTCGGGCTCGAGCGCCTGATTTCGGAGCGCTGGAGCCGCCACCTCAGCGGCACGCTCAGCGGGCATCTGGAGCTGAGCGGGCGCGGGATGCAGCTGCTCAAGGCGGAGGGGATGCTGTCGCTGCACCACGCCACCTTGTCCGATCTGCCCGTGCTGGCGGAGTTGCCGCTGCCGGGTGCCGAGCGCTACAAGCGCCTCGGGCTTCAGAAGGCCGTCTGCCGGGTGCGCTACCCCTACAACGAGCCGAGCCACATGGTGAAGAACGCTTGGATTTTCGACCGCATTGACGTGCGCACGCAGGGGGACAATCTGCGCCTCGCCGGGCGCGTCATTGTCTGCGAGGACGGGAGCTTGCGGGGCACGCTGCGACTCGGCCTGCCCGATTCCTTCCTCAGCCCGCTCACGGCGGTGATGCCCGAGACGGTGAATGATATCTTCAACGCGGAGGGCGACGAGGGCTTCCGCTGGCTGACCATCAACCTGAGCGGCACGCTGAGCTCGCCGCAGGAAGACCTCAGCGCGCGCCTGCGCGAGAAACTGCCCGATGTCGGCACGCTGAAGTCCGCCGCGAAGCAGGGCGCGGAGCTGACGTCTCAGGTCGCGACGTCGATTTCCTCACTGCTGAGTTCGACGAAGGGCGCGGAGCCCGCCCCCCGCGGCGCGGACGCCGAAAAGGATGGCGAGCCGTCGGAGCCGAGCGATGCGGACAAGCCGACTCCGCCGTCCAAGCCGACTCCGCCCTCCTCGCTGCCGGGGCGCCTCCTCCACGAGGCCGGTGAAACCGCCGACGGCCTGCTCAACGGCTGGCTTTGACGGCGCGGCCGCGTCCTTCAGGCGTAATTCTGCTTGACAAAGCGCTCCCTTGCGGAGAGAATCCCCCTACTGACGGTAGGATCATCTGACCTCATGAGTTCATATTACCCATCCGAGTTTATCGACGCGCGCTGCACGATTCTGGAGCGCTTCGCTCCGGCAGCCTATCACGCCCTGCTGCCCAACGGCAAGCCGACGGTGGCTTTCGTGCAGCGGCGCGAGGCAGCACTGCTGGATGTGATTCAGCCGGGCGATGCGGTTTGCGTGACGATCAACCCGGCGGACTTCAGCCGCGCGCGCATCCGTTCGCTGGCCCCGCGCGACTGAACGCCGCCCGGCCGATGTTCCCCCCTCCTCTGCGTCGCTGATTTTCTCTCGACTCCTCACGACTCTTCACGGCTATGACCGGCAAAAAGGCTTTTCTCTTCAAACTGTTTCCGCTGCTGGACCTGGTGCTGATTCTGCTCTGCGTCTGGGTGGCTCCGTACATTGCCGACCACGTGCTGGCCGATCCGCTGGGCTGGTCGAAAAACCCCCAATACCAGCTCCTGTCGGTGGCTCCCTACCTCGGCGGCGCGGTGATTGTGCTGGCTCCCTTCGTGCTGCATCTGGTGGGCTTTTATCGCAAGCAGGGTCTGCAGCGCGTCTCGACGGCTCTGCGCCAGATTGCGCTGGCCGGGGTCTACTACCTCTGTATGCTGGCGCTCTACCAGACGATTTCTCCGCTCACGGAGGCCACGAATCACGTGGTGCTGGTGAGTATAGTGCTGGTGGCCATCGCGCTCTTCCTGCGCTATCTGACGACGCGCTGGCTGCGTCTCTCCATGAGCAGCAGCCCGGCGTCGCGCATTCCCGTTCTGCTCATCGGGCAGGATGAAGACGCCATCGAGCGGGGCTGGAGCTCTCTGCCGAAGTTCTGGAAGAGCACGCTGCATGTGGTCGGCCGCGTGCAGCCCGACACGCCGATTGACGACGTGCAGTCTCTCATCGAGCAGAACCACGTGCAGCAATGCCTGCTCATCGGCGGCATCGGCGCCTACCACAACAACGCCGAGGTGCTCATGCTCTGCGAGGTGCAGGGCATCGACGTCTACATCCACCTGCGCGAAGAGCAGCCCGTGACGCTGCGCGCCGAGGTGACGGAAATCGGCGAGCAGAGGCTCATGATTCTCACCTCGACGCCCGTCTACTCGTGGTCGCGCCTCGTCAAGACCATCATCGACCGCCTGCTGGCTCTCGTGCTGCTGGTGTGCAGCTCACCCTTCTGGCTTCTGGCCGCCGTCGGCATCAAAATCAGCGATCCCAAGGGGCCGATCTTCTACCGCCAAATGCGCTCGGGTCTCTACGGCAAGCCCTTCGCCATCTGGAAGTTTCGCTCGATGTACGCCGATGCCGACAAGCGCCTCGACGAGGTGAAGGCGACCTACGGCAACGAGATGAGCGGCCCCATCTTCAAACTGACGAACGACCCGCGCATCTTCCCCTTCGGGCATTTCATCCGCAAGTTTTCCATCGACGAGCTGCCGCAGCTCATCAACATTCTCAAGGGCGATATGAGCATCGTCGGCCCGCGGCCGCTGCCGATCTACGAGACGGCCGAGTTCCCGGACGTGGCGCACCGCCGCCGCCTCAGCGTGCGGCCGGGTCTCACCTGCTTCTGGCAGATTGAAGACCGCAGCGACAACGGCGATTTTGACAATATGATCCGCAAGGATCTCAAGTACATCGACAACTGGAGCCTCTGGCTCGACGTCAAGCTCTTCCTGCGCACGATTCCGGCCGTGATCTTCGGCAAGGGCGCCAAGTGATTCACCGCCTGCCCTCCCCCCCTGCCCTCCCCCTTCCCTCACCCTCATGCTGCATCTCGTTCTGGTTCACCCTGAAATTCCGCACAATACCGGAGCGGCCGGGCGGCTGGCCGTTGCCACGGGCTCGCGGCTACACCTCGTGCGTCCGCTGGGCTTCAGCTTGGATGAGAAACACCTGCGCCGCACCGGGCTCGACTACTGGCAGTACGTCGACCTGCGCCTCTGGGATTCGCTCGAGGAGGTCGAGGCCGCCGCCGAGCCCGGGGCTCACTTCTGGTATCTCTCCACCAAGGCGAAACAGGGCATCTGGGCACCCGAGCTGCCCCTGCGCGACGGCGATTACTTCGTCTTCGGCCCCGAGTCGAAGGGGCTGCCGGAATCTCTGCTCGCCGCCCATCCCGAGCGCGGCCTGCGCATCCCGATGCCCGGAGAACACGCCCGCTCGCTCAACCTCTCCACCTCGGTCGCCATCATGCTCTACGAGGCCATGCGGCGCATCAACGGCGCCGCCGGCGCCTGAATCGCCCGCGCCTCTTCGCCCTCCGCCGCGATCACGACACCCCTTCCGGCCGCCATGAAAAACATCGTCTGCTTCGATCTGGAAACCCGGCGCTCCGCCGCCCAAGTCGGCGGCTGGGGGCCCGAGGCCTGCGCCCGCATGGGCGTCTCCGTCGCCGTGACCTACTCGTCGAAAGACGACGCCTACCGCATCTACACCGAAGATCAGGTCGGCGACCTCATTGCCGAACTCCAAGCCGCCGATCTCGTCGTCGGCTACAACCACCTCGGCTTCGACTACGCCGTGCTGCAACCCTTTGCCTTCTGGAGCATCGCCGGCTCCACCCGCAACCTCGACCTCTGCACCTACCTCAGCGAGCGCACCGGCCACCGCCTCAAGCTCGACTCGGTCGCCAAAGTCACGCTCGGCGGCTGCACCAAGACGGCCGACGGCACCGATGCGCTCAAGTGGTGGGCGGAGTACGAGCAGAGCGGTGACCCCGAGCTGATGATGCAGATCGCACGCTACTGCTGCTTCGACGTCAAGGTCACGATGGAGGTGTTCAAGTTCGGCGCGCGCGAAGGCTACGTGCTCTTTGACGATAAAGAAGGCAAGCGCGCCCGCGTCGAGGTCGATTGGAATCTCCTCTGAAGCTCCCGCGGGCAGCGCCTCCCCTTCCCCCGCGCCTCCCGCCCCGCGCAGCGTCCCTTTCCGCCCCGCGCAGCGCCTCCCGAGACGGCGCCGCGGCTCCCCGCCGAAGCCCTCCCCTAAAATGTAGAACTTCGCATAATTTTTTGAACAAGACGAAGGGCACCCGTGTCTATACGGCAAGATGAACAATAACCTGACAACAAAATTCATGGAGGCCCTGCAAGCTGCGCAGCGCAACGCGCAAGCGGCGGGGCGTGCACAAATTTACCCGGCGGAACTGATGCTGGCGCTGGTCAGGCAAGAAGGCGGCGTTCTGGCGTCCGTTCTGAACAAAGCCGGCGTCGACCCGAAGCGTCTGGCCAAGGAGCTGGAGGCCCTGTTGCAGAAGCAGCCGCGGCAGCGCGGCGCCGTGGCGCAGAGCCCCGGGCTGAGCGCCGAGCTCGACCGCGATCTCAACGCGGCCGAGGCCATGCGGCAGCAGATGAAGGACGACTACCTGAGCGTCGAGCACTTCGTGCTGGGCGTCTTCCGCGACGATGCGGAACTGACGCGCACGCTCGAGGCGGCGGGTCTGACGCAGGCGAAGTACATGCAGGCGCTCAAGGAGGTGCGCGGCAACCAGCGCGTGACGGATCAGGACCCGGAGGAGAAGTACCAAACGCTCGAGAAG
The DNA here is from genome assembly GCF_944389695.1 of Candidatus Parakkermansia intestinigallinarum. Lineage (NCBI taxonomy): Bacteria > Pseudomonadati > Verrucomicrobiota > Verrucomicrobiia > Verrucomicrobiales > Akkermansiaceae > Candidatus Parakkermansia > Candidatus Parakkermansia intestinigallinarum. The sequence goes on along the minus strand of NZ_CALXNG010000001.1, from coordinate 14,142 downwards.
TACGGCACGGATCTGACGGCTCGCGCCCGCCAAGGCAAGATCGACCCCGTGATCGGCCGCGACGGCGAGATTCGCCGCGTGCTGCAAATTCTCTCGCGCCGCACGAAAAACAACCCCGTGCTCATCGGCGAACCCGGCGTCGGCAAGACGGCGATTGCCGAGGGGCTGGCGCGGCGCATTGTCAACGGCGACGTGCCGGAGAGCATGAAGGGCAAGCGGCTCATCTCGCTGAACATCGGCTCGATGCTCGCAGGCGCGAAGTACCGAGGCGAGTTCGAGGAGCGTCTCAAGGCCTTCATCAAGGAGGTGACGGCGAGCAACGGCGAGATCATCCTCTTCATCGACGAGCTCCACACGCTGGTGGGCGCCGGTGCGGGCGGTGACAGCTCGATGGATGCGGCCAACCTGCTCAAACCGGCTCTGGCGCGAGGCGAGCTGCGCACCATCGGCGCGACCACGCTCGACGAGTACCGCAAGTACATCGAGAAGGACGCCGCGCTCGAGCGCCGCTTCCAGCCCGTCTACGTGGCCGAGCCGAGCGTCGAAGACACCATCGCGATTCTGCGCGGCCTCAAGGAGCGCTACGAGGTGCACCACGGCGTGCACATCACCGACGGCGCTCTCGTGGCCGCCGCGACGCTGAGCAACCGCTACATCACCGACCGCTTCCTGCCCGACAAGGCCGTCGACCTTGTGGACGAGGCCGCCGCGCGGCTCAAAATCGAGCTCGACTCGATGCCCAGTGAAATCGACGAGCTGAACCGCTCGGCGATGCAGCTGGAGATGGAGCGCCAGGCTCTCGCCAAGGAGAAGGACGATGACTCGCGCCAGCGCCTCGAGAAAATCACCCGCGACCTCGCCGACACGAAGGAGAAGGTCGACGCGATGATCGCGCAGTGGAAGAGCGAGAAAGAGGTGGTCGTGAAGGCGCGCGAGGCGCAGAAGAAAATCGACACGCTGCGCACCGAAGCCGAGCAGGCTCAGCGCCGGGGCGACCTCGGCCGCGCCTCGGAGATTCTCTACGGCGAGATTCCGGCTGCCGAAGCTGCCTCGAAGCAGGCTCGCGAAGCGCTCACGAAGCTGCAAAGCAGCGGCGACGGCCTGCTGAAGGAGGAGGTGACGGAGGCGGATATCGCCAAGGTCGTCTCGACCTGGACGGGCATTCCCGCCGCGCGCCTCGCCGAGGGCGAGCGCGAGAAGCTCCTGCACATGGAGGAGCGCCTCGGCGAGCGACTCATCGGGCAGAAGATGGCCGTCAAGGCCGTGGCCGACGCCGTGCGCCGCTCGCGTGCGGGGCTACAGGACGAGAATCGCCCGCTGGGTTCGTTCATCTTCCTCGGCCCGACGGGCGTGGGCAAAACGGAGCTGGCGAAGGCTCTGGCGGAGTTCCTCTTCGACGATGAGGCGGCCATGGTGCGCATCGACATGTCGGAATACATGGAGAAGCACAGCGTCTCGCGCCTCATCGGAGCGCCTCCGGGATACGTGGGCTACGACGAGGGCGGCCAGCTGACGGAGGCGGTGCGCCGCCGTCCCTACAGCGTGGTGCTCTTCGATGAGATCGAGAAGGCGCATCCGGACGTGTTCAACGTGCTGCTACAGGTGCTCGACGACGGCCGCATCACTGACGGCCAGGGCCGCACGGTGGACTTCACGAACACCGTGCTGATCATGACGAGCAACATCGGCAGCCAGTTCATTCTGAATGAAACGGACGCCGCCGCCCGCAACACGAAGGCACTCGACGCGCTGCGCGGCCACTTCCGCCCCGAGTTCCTCAACCGCATCGATGAAATCATCATCTTCGATCGCCTCGAAGGCGAGGACCTCAAGCGCATCGTCAACATCCAGCTGCGCCGGGTGCACAAGCGCCTCGCGGCCCGCGGGCTCAAGCTCGAGCTCAGCGACGCTGCAGCCGAGCTGGTGGCCGAGCACGGCTACGACCCCGTCTACGGTGCCCGCCCGCTCAAGCGCGCCATCCAGCACGACATCCTCGACCCGCTCAGCCTCGCCATCCTCGAAGGCCGCTTCCCGGAGGGCAGCACGATTCACGTCGACGTGCACGACGGCGCCATCGTCTTCAACTAAAGCTGAGCACCCGCAGCGGCACCTCAGCTCATCACAGCCCGGCCCCTCGGCCGGGCTGCTTTGTTTCTCGCCCCCGCTGCGCCCCGGCACAGGACAAAGCGCGCGACCTGCTGCCCCAGTCAGAAACAGGTCGCGCGAAGAGCAGCAGGAACGAGCAGAGGAGAACTCAGGGCCGACTCTACTCCTTCGGCAGAAGTGGACGAAAGCTCTTTGCTCAAGGGAGAATGCGTCCGGACATGAGAAATAGTCTCCCCTTATTTGCCCGTCAACGCACGACGAATCTTCGAGAACATATGCTGCAGTTTTCTGACATACTTCCGGCGCAGAAAATAGAGCCGATCCTGCATCGGGCAATGCCTGAGATCCTTGATTTTGAAGATCCAATTCACACGACTGTCCTCAGCGTAGCACCTCGTTTCTCGGAACCGCAAAAGAATCGGTTCCCAATTTGCCAATCTGAGGTTCTTGCTCTGACTAAACAGCATTCTCCGACTCTGATCAGGAAGCAGCGACGACATGTCGAATCCGTAGTGCGAGGGGTCTTCGCCCTCCGCCATGAGTCCGTACATGGTTCTGAGGCACTTTTCACATTGGCTGCAATTCTTGCCACCCGAGGTAATCCAACACACCCTCAACTGAGGATATGCCCCAGTGCCGTGGGCATACTCAACGATGGATTTGAGCTTCCGTTGCCGATCCCATTCATACCCGTCGTGAACAACGGAAGAGGAGAACCAACAGACTTTTTCGTCAATCGAAGGGTCAGTGGCCGATATGACACTATCCTTAGCCGTATATGTGCTTGCAATACAAACCGTCCCTATTTTGCATTTAAAAGCCATTGGTGCGGCGTGCCCGATCAGGCCAATGCCGCATTGATACCCATGCCAGTAATTATCGCCGGACGCCTTCACGAGATTCGTCAGCTCACCCTCTCGGAGGAAGGTGCGAAAATTCGACGTGATGAACACCGGCTCCGGTAAACCAAACTGCCGGGCCGTCTCCAGCGTATGATCATGCACCACCTGCCAGCCCTCCTCATCGGCGAGATTGATATCCGCCCCTCGCATAGTCAGCAGGATCGGCTTCTCTTCATGATGGCGGATGAGCGTCGCGAAAGCATCAACGCCGCCGCTGAAGAAGGCGGCTACCTGCTCCGAGGGTGAGACATCATGCTCCTCAAGCTCGTCCACCTCCACGCGTCCCTTGAACGTCAGCATGGGCGACATGTCAGCATATCCCTTCTTAATCTCCGGGATGCTCTCATAAAAGACTCGATCGAGGCGAGGCACCTGCAAGACGGCATCCGTCAACCAGATGATCGGGAGCACGTTCGTGATGAAGGGAATCACCAGAATACCCTCAGGCACCCCCGAGATGTCCTGAGAATACTCCACACGAAAAACATGCGGCTCATTGAAATAGCGATTCAGATTCGCACTCAGAGAAAAGGCGACCGTCAGGGAGCGGGAGTCCGCCGAGACGGAATCAACGCGGATGAATGATGGAGTCATGGGTGATCAGGTGAGAGTGAGTCAAGTGCATCAGGACCGAGACAGCCGCCGGCGCAGACCGCGCCTCCACTGTTTCATGGTTGAGCTGCATTGTTTGCGGGCCGATTTCAGCTTCGCCCAACACTGCCGTAAAACGACCAGCCAGGGCGGGTTCAAACGCTTCCACGCTGCTCTGAGCTCCGGAGTCAGTTCGGCGTGCGCCAACAGATGCACATGAGGCTCATCGCTGAGGGAAAGCCGGTAGACCCCGCTGAGTTTGCCGTATGAGTTATCGAGCATATACACCTCCAACCCCGCCAAGTAGGCCATAATGCAGACATGCAGACGATCCGACACAATGACATCCGCCTGTTTGAGGGCCGAGGAGAACTGCCGAAGGATCTCAGCGTTGTAGGCCATATCCCGAGCATCAGTGTAGGGGATCACGGCCGACAAATCAAAAGAGACCTCTGACATGTACGCCACTTCCTTTTCCGCATCGCGACGCAAGAGAAAGGCCACTCGGCGGGGCTTCCCCTGTTCCGTCATCATCACGGAGGCCCGTCGAACGCCCGCTCTCATTTTGCGGAAGAAGCCTCTCTTAATGCTACGTGCCATCCGGCACTCCTCGTCGGAGGTGGGCTTGATGGACGAGAGCTCCGTTGGCGGTAGCTCCTCCTCGCGGAACTCAAAAGCCATGTCGTCGGCCAAATAGCAGTGGCTCCGGGATGCAGCTTTCCTGCAGTATTCGAACGTCTGATGGTCTCGGCAATACAGGTGGTGCCTTTGGTCGAGCTTCCCCATCAGTTCGTCAAGACCGTATATGCTGTGAGGCAGAATCACGCATTCGGTGATTCGCGGATCGGTAAAAAACTCAGCAAGTTCATCCTGATGAGGGCTCCACAGGGGAATAAGCCTCCCGCCCCCACCGAACACCAGAGCATATTTCTCCGGCAAATTCCTTTCGTCGTACTCGCGAAAGTCGATTCCGTTACGTCTGAAAAACTGTCGTGAAGCCTCCGCAATTAACAAATCCCCCAGATTCCCGGGATTCGGATAAAAATAAAAAGTCCCCAGAGACTTCAAATGGGTGATCAGAGCTTCGTGCATGGGTCTGTTTTGCTAGGGCCAGTACGCTTAATTCGTCAGGAACGTTGAGGAGCGCTTCTTCAGGGCAAGAGGAGGAAATCAGAACGGGCTCATGCGCGGCTCCTGAACTTTGCGTTCATTTTAGAGAGCTGCAAGAATGATGTACGACAGAGAACGTGAGGGAAGCTCACCACCGAACTCATTCTATAGGCACGGCATCAGGCTGTCAAGCACGTATTGCGTCAAAAAGAAAACGCACCGAAAGGAATGGATGCGTCAAAAATGAGCGCACCCAAGGTAGCACAGAATATGTGCGGTATGCAAGCGTATTTAGGCATGCAAGAATGGATGCAACGTCACGTTGCCGCGGGAGGGGTTTGGGGAGTGGGCGCGTAGCCCCTCCCCATTCTCTCGAGCAGTGCCGCAGAGAGGATTCCAAAGGAGATGAGCGAGAAGCTCTCTCCTTTGGTCCAAGGGGACAGGGGAGGCGGACAGCCTCCCCAGCCCGGCTTCACCCTGATGGGTGGCTTTACTCAGACTCGATCTCTTGGCTTTGGCGCAGTAAATGCAAGATAGCTCTACGGCATTGCTGCACCATCGAGGTTAAGTCGATAGGGTCGCATGAAAGCTGATGACATCATCCGCATGCCCCCTCCCCAAGCAGTCACATTCAAGGTTCAAAATCATCAACAGGCCCCGGAATTTCGGATGCAGGCAACTCCTTGCCCTTGCATGCACTCAGGAGGGCGCATTCGGATGTTGACAGGAGGCCGGCGCTTGCGTAAAATTCAGAAGGCGCACGGAACGCGCGCCGCTCATGCCATGACCCGAGCTCTTTCCTCTATCACGCTGGCGGTCGCGCTGACCGCCGCCGCATCCGCAGCGCTCGACGTGCCGAGCGAGGCGGTGTCCGATGTGTCGCCCGCAGCCGGGGCGGGAGCGAGTGCCGCGACGCCGAGCGACGTCGACTCCTCGGCGGCGGCGGCCGATGAGGAGGCGAGCGCGGAGCAGGACTCAGGCTTCAGCCAGGAGCAGCTCGATGAGCTGCGCCGCAAGGCCGAGGCGGGCGATGCCGCGTCGCAGAGCCTCATGGGCGATTTTTGTTACGCGCAGATGAGCAGCGAGGATGAGACGCCGAGCGAGGCGATGGCCTGGTACCGCAAGGCCGCCGATCAGGGGCTGGCCGAGGCGCAGGTGAAGCTCGCGATTTGCTGCGAGGCTCTGGGAAGCGATGCGGGCGATGCCGAGGCTGTGGCTCTGCTGCGCCGCGCGGCCGATCAGAACAACGCCCATGCGCTCTATCTGCTGGCTTACTGTTACCTCGAGGGCGTGGGGGTGCCTGCGTCGAATGTCCTCTACTTCGCCTATCTGCAAGAGGCGGCGGCACAGGGCAGCAAGGAGGCCTGTTGCAGTCTCGGGAGTTGTTACGAGTTCGCCATCGGTACGGCGGCGGACAAGGCGGCGGCGCTGAAGTGGTACCGCAAGGGCGCGGAGGAGGGCGATGCCGAGGCTGCGTACAATGTCGCTATCTGTCTGGAGTACGGCACGGGAACGGAGGCCGACCCGGCGGGGGCGTTCCGGATGATGCAGCAAGCTTACGAGGGGGGTTATGCGCCGGCCTGCGCGGCACTGGCTCTCTACTACCGCGAGGGTGTAGGCACCGAGGTGGACGAACAAAAGGCGCTCGAGTACATACGCGAGGGTGCCGAGGCGGGGGATCCGACCTCTCTGCTCTACCGCGGGCTTTGTTTTGCGGAAGGGCTCGATGAGGTCAGCGCCGAGGAGGCCTACCGCTGTTTCGCCGAGGCGGCGGAGCAGGGCTATTACGAAGGCTGCGTTTTCATGAGCATCATGCTGCGCTACGGCGTCGGTACGGCGGGGGATGCGCAGCAGGCGCAAGACTGCTACGAGCGCGCGGTCTCGCTGGCGAGTGAAGATGAGGCCTACGCGGTTTTCAGCTCGGCTCAGGGGCTCAAGCTCGATGAGCGCTGCGCCGCGCTGGGGCAGGACACGATGGCCGACGACGAGGCAAGCGCAGCGGAGTCGGGCACGGCCGAAGCGGGCACGGCGGCGTCGGATGCAGCGGCGGCCGGGCAGTCGTCTGCCGCTGCTGACACAGAAAACAACTGACGGGGCCTCATTTTCCTTGCGAGGCTCTCTCGCGCTGTGTTAGCATGAGAGCATGATCGAGCCTCGCACCCTCACGGCAGCAGCTCTCGCGCTGTCGGCCGCCGCCCCGATTCGGGCGGATCTGGAGAACCTGCCCCTGCCGCCCGTCAGCGTCTGCCAGCGCTGCACCGGGCTCATCACGATCGACGGCAAGGCCGATGAGGCGGACTGGAAGGCGGCCATTCCCCTCAGCCCGCTGCGGGATATCGAGGGCGGGGCTATCGCGGATGAGACGCGTATCCGCCTGCTCTGGGACGATCAGTACCTCTATGTGTTGGCCGAGATGAAGGAGCCGGATTTGCGTGCGACGCTCACCGAGCACGACTCCGTTATTTATCAGGATCCGGATTTTGAAATTTTCATTGATCCCGACGGCGACGGGCTCAACTACGTCGAGTGGGAGGTGAATGCGCTCGGTACGACTTGGGATCTCTTCCTGCCGCGCCCCTACCGCCACGGCGACAATCTCGTGCTGCACGACTGGGAGATGCCCGGCCTGCGACACGCCGTCGCTCTGCACGGTACTCTCAACCGCCCGGGCGACCGCGACGAGGGCTGGACGGTTGAGGTGGCGATTCCTTGGCGCAGTATAACGTCGCACGCTTCTCTGCCCCGCCGCGATGAGGCGCCCGCGGCCGGCAGTTCGCTGCGCATGAATTTTTCGCGGGTCAATTGGCGCGTGGCCGCTGATTCGACGGCTCCCGGCGGCTACCGCAAGCTCTGCGATGACGCCGGGGTGCCGCTGCCCGAGAGCAATCACGTTTGGGCGCCGACGGGGCGGGTCAATATCCACATGCCCGAGCGCTGGGGCGAGGTCATTCTCAGCGAGAAGCCCGCGGGGGTCTGGGAGTCTCGCCTGCCCGGCCCCGATGAGGAGCTGCGGCTGAGCCTCTACGGCTACCTCAACGCTCAGCTCGAGCAGCGCAACCGCAGCGGCCGTTTCGCCCTCAGCCCCGAAGAGGCGAGTGAGGCCGGCTGCACGCTGCCCCGCCACGCGCGGCTCGTCTGCCTCAGCGAGCAGCATTTCGTGATCGAGGCTCGCTCGCCGCGCACCGGCAGGCTCTGGCGGCTGGACAGCGAGGGGCGGCTCTCGCACGGAGAAGCGACCTTCGAGCTGCCCGAGATCTGCCTCTGGGTGCACGGCAATGCCCCGATGTCCGATGCCGACCGGGAGCGCGAGTTCGCCCGCATGGCGGAGGCCGGGGTCACGACGGTGATTCCGGGCGGCAGTATCGAGGATTTGCGCCGCCTCACGCCGATGGCGCGTCGCGCCGGGCTGCGCGTGATCACTTGGCTGTGGGCGCTCAACCGACCCGACGATGAGGAGGCGCTGCGCCACCCCGATTGGTACGCCGTGAGCCGCGAGGGCAAATCCTGCCACGGCGAGGGGGATCGCCCCTATGTGGCCTACTACCAGTTCCTCTGCCCGAATCACCCGGAGGTGCGCCGCCACCTCTGTGCTCTGGCGGCCGAGCAGGCGCAGATTCCCGGCAGCGACGGGGTGCAGCTCGACTACATGCGCCTGCCGGACGTGATTCTGCCGCGCGCGCTCTGGGAGCGCTACGGCCTCGTGCAGGATAGGGAGCTGCCGCCCTACGATTTCTGTTACTGCGAGCGCTGCCTGAAGCTCTTTGCGGAGCAGTACGGCCGCGCTCCGCTCGAGGACCCGACGCAGGATGCCGAGTGGCGCGAGTTTCGCCTCGCGAGCGTGGCGCGGCTCGCCAACGCGCTCTGCGATGAAATCCGCCTCCGCAACAAGTATGCCGCCTGCGCCGTCTTCCCGACGCCGGAGATTGCGGCGCGCCTCGTGCGGCAGGACTGGAGCCGCTTTCGGCTCGATCTGGCGCTTCCGATGGATTATTACTCTTTTTACGCCGAGCCGCGCAGCTGGCTGGGCCGCGTGCTGAGCGAGGCGCGGCGGCAGACGCAGGATCGCTTTGAGCTGGCCCCCGGGCTTCACCTGCCCGACGTCCGCCCGGATGAGCTGCCGCGCGAGCTCGATCTGCTCTACCGCGGCGGTGCGCGTCGCATCGCTCTCTTCTGCGATTCCGAGTTCACGCCCGAGCACGCCGACGCTCTCCGCCGCTGGCTCGATGCCCTGCGCGACAAGCGACGCCCCGAGGCTCTCGCCCCCTGAACCCGCTCGACGCCCGCGCCGCCGCTGCCCCCCCTCAACTCGAGCATCCTCCGCACCCTCCGCCCGCCGCCGCGCCGCACCTTCCTTCCCGCCCCATTCCGCCCTCCTTCCCGCCCTAATCCGCCCCATTCCTCCCCACCGACTCCAGCCCCCCTGACGCCACCGTGAAAAGAGCCCGCAAAATACGCATCCTCAAGGTCATCCTCATCTTCCTGCTCAGCGCCGCCACCTTTCTGATACCCTTCGAGAGTCTGGGGCTGCACCTCAGCCACATCGAGGTCGGCGCCATCGCTCTCTTCCTGCTCGCCGCTCTGCTGTGGATCACCGAGCCGATACCCATCTGGGCCACCTCCGTCATCGTCATCGCGCTCTCTCTGCTCTGCCTCTCCAACAAATCTTTCTCGTTCTTCCAGCCTGAGAAATATGATGCGGAGGCGGTTACGCTGCTGGTCGCCGATGTCTGCGGCCCGGAGACTGAGCCGGCGACCACCCGCGCCCTGACCGAGAGCATCCTCAACCGCCTCAACAGCAAGACGCGCCTCACGGCAGAGGAGATCCGCCTCACGATGACTCAGCAAACTTGGGAGGCCTACGAGAGAGCGCAGCTCGACAAGCTGGCGGCCGACGAAGCCGGGCGCAGCGCTGAGGCCGCCGCGGCGGAGTTTCGCGCAGGCAGGCTCATGGCGGCGGCCGAGCGGCTCTACCGGCCCGAGTACGCCGTGCGCATCCGCGAGATACGCATCACCAACGTCATGCAGCAAAAGAGCACCATGGCGACCTTCGCCGACCCGGTCATTATTCTCTTTTTGGGCGGCTTTTTCCTCGCGGCGGCGGCGACGAAGTACCGCCTCGATATCAACTTGGCCAAGGTGCTGCTCAAGCCCTTCGGCACCCAACCCAAGTACGTGCTGCTCGGCCTCATGAGCATCACCGCCCTCTTCTCCATGTTCATGAGCAACACCGCCACCACCGCGATGATGCTCGCCATCCTCGGGCCCGTGCTTGCTCTCTTTGAGCCGCACGACCGCGGGCGCATCGCCTTCGCGCTCGCCATCCCGCTCTCGGCCAACATCGGCGGCATCGGCACGCCCATCGGCACACCGCCCAACGCCATCGCGCTCAAGGCGATGGAGGAGATGGGGCTGACGGTCTCCTTCGGCAAGTGGATGAGCTTCGGGGTGCCGCTGGTCATCGTGCTGCTGCTGCTCGCGTGGCTGCTGCTCGTCAAGCTCTTCCCCATCGAGCGCGAGCGCCTCGAGCTCAAGATGCGCGGGCGCTTCATCCGCACGCCCAAGGCCATGGTCGTGTACGGCACCTTCATCGTGACGATTCTGCTCTGGACGACGGGTGAATTCTTCGGGCTGGACAGCAACACCATCGCCATCATCCCCATCGCCGTCTTCGCCGCCACGCAGGTCATCACGAAGCGCGATCTTCGCAACATGAGCTGGGAGACGCTGTGGCTGGTGGCCGGCGGCTTCGCCCTCGGCCTCGCTCTGCAGGACACGGGTCTGGCGGGCAACCTCATCAACGCGATTCCCTTCGACGGCTGGAGCATCCTGCTGCTGATGATAGCGGCAGGCTTCATCTCCGTCTTCATGGCGACCTTCATGAGCAACACCGCCACGGCGGCTCTGCTCATGCCCATCATGATGACGGCGGCTCTGCAACTGCTCGAGAGCGGCAGCATCAGCACCGGCAGCTCCGTCGCTCTGCTCAGCGCGGTCGCCGTCAGCTGCTCGCTGGGCATGGCGCTGCCCATCAGCACGCCGCCCAACGCTCTGGCCTACGCCACGGGCTATGTTCCGGCGCGCGCCATGGCTATCTGCGGCGGCCTCATCAGCGTGCTGGCGCTCGCGCTGGTCATCGTCGTCATGAACCTGCTGGCGGGTATCTCCTTCTTCGGCTAAAGCCGCGAGCAGCCGCGCCGAGGTCCGCCGCGCCGCGAGCCGCCGCTGCCCTCGGCACCTGCAAGCCCGCCGCCGCCTGAGCGCCGACGCCGCCTGCTAGGTCGCGCACGGACGCGGCGGCGGGGTGCCTGCGCGGCGGGGCCGTCGATGCGCGCGAGGGCGGCAGTTTGTTTTGTCTTTACAATCGGGCACTTTTTTGTATAATGACCGCGCATGAACACGGATATTCTTCTGAAGGCGGCCAATCAGGCCAGGGGACTTGCCATCGACGCGATCTATGACAAGGCCTCGGGGCATATGGGGCTGCCTCTGGGCTGTGCTGAGATCGGAGCCGTGCTCTTCGGCGAGCTGCTCAAGGTGAACCCGAGCGAGCCTCGCTGGCTCAATCGCGACCGCTTCATCCTCTCAGGCGGCCACGGCTCCATGTTCCTCTACGCTTGGCTGCACCTGAGCGGCTTTGACGTGCGCATGAGCGACATCCGCGCGTTCCGCGCCAAAGGATCCCGCACCCCGGGCCACCCCGAGTACAACTGCTGCCCGGGAGTGGAATGCACCACGGGCCCGCTCGGTCAAGGCATCGCCAACGCCGTGGGCTTTGCCGTCTCGGCCAAGCACGCCGCCGCGCGCTTCAACACGCCCGAGCATGAAATCTTCAACCAAACGATCTACTGCCTGGCCGGCGACGGCTGCATCCAAGAGGGCATCAGCCGCGAAGCGGCCGCTATTGCCGGTGCGCTCAAGCTCGACAACCTCGTGCTGATCTACGACGCCAACGGCATCACTCTCGACGCGCCGGTCGAAATGACGCAGGTCGATGACATCGCCGCCTGCTTCCGCGCCCAAGGCTGGGATGCCTGCACCATCGACGGCCACGACCTGCAGCAGGTCGAAGACGCCCTGAACGTCAGCCGCCTCGAGCGCAACGGCCGCCCCAAACTCATCATCGCCCGCACCGTCATCGCCAAGGGCGTTCCCGGCTTTGAGGGCACGACGAAGGGCCACGGCGAGGGCGGCGCCAAGCTCTGGCAGGAGGCGCACGAGGCATGGGGTCTGCCGACCGACGAGCGCTACTACGTCTCCGACGAGGTGCGCGCCTACATGGCCACCCTCAAGCAGCAGCGCGAGGCCGCCTACGCCGAATGGAAGGCCGACTACGAGGCCTGGCGTGCCGCGTACCCCGACAAGGCAGCCGAGCTCGACGCGGGCATTGCGCTCGAGGCCGAGGGTCTCAAGCCCGAGGTGAGCGGGGCGATGATTCCGCTCTTCCCGGCGGGCACCAAGGCCGCCACGCGCGTCTCGGCCTCGAAGGCGGAGAACGCCGTCGCCGAGCACTGCCCCGCCCTGCTCTCGACGAGCGCCGATCTCTTCTCATCGAACAAGAATTACCTCAGCCACGGCGGCGACTTCAGCGCCGATGACTACGCCGGGCGCAACTTCTGGTTCGGCATCCGCGAGCACGCCATGGCCGCCATCTGCAACGGCATCGCCTACGACGGCCTCTTCCGCCCGACGGCCGGCACCTTCTGCGTCTTCGTGGACTACATGCGCGCCGCCATCCGCGTGGCGGCACTCGCCAAGCTGCCGGTGACCTACGTGCTGACGCACGACTCGGTGGCCGTGGGCGAAGACGGCCCAACGCACCAGCCGGTGGAAACGGTCTCGGGTCTGCGCGTCATCCCCAACCTCGACGTCGTGCGACCCGCCGACGAAGAGGAGACGGCCGGCGCCTGGATGTGCGCCCTCGAGCGCAAGGAAGGCCCGACGGCCCTCATCCTCACCCGTCAGGACGTGCCCAGCCTCACCGCTGCCGCGCCCGAACTCACGGCCGAGACGCGCCGCCAAGGCACGCTGCGCGGCGCCTACATTGCGAAGCGCGAAGCGACGGCGCAGCCGGGCACCATCATCATCGCCACGGGCTCCGAGGTCTACCTCGCCCTCGAAGCGGCCAAGCAGCTCGGCGACGACGTGCGCGTCGTCTCGATGCCCTCGATGTGGCGCTTCAACCAACAGCCGGCCGCCTACCGCGACGAGGTACTGCCGGCGAGCTGCACGCGCCGCGTCGCCATCGAAGCGGGCAAGACGGATCTCTGGTACCGCTACGTCGGCCCGCAGGGCGCCATCATCGGCATCGACGGCTTCGGCTTCTCGGCTCCGGGCGCCCAGGTGCTCTCCGACCTCGGCATGAACGTCGAAAACATCGTCAACACCGTCCGGTCTCTCGGCTGAGATTTTTCCCGAACGCGCCTCGGGGCTCCGCCGCCCCGAACGCAGCCCCGAGACCTCCCCGCCGCGCGGCTCCGCCCGCCGGCAAGGCCAAGCGCCCCCGCCGCGTTCATCCGCGGGGGCGCTTGGCCTTGTTGATCGGCGATGAGTATCGGGCAGTTCCGTTGAGCCAAGAGACGTCCGCCAAAGACAAAAAAACTGACTCTTCGGCCTTGCCTCCCATTGTAACACTCGTTACAATAATTTGATGTTCAACTTATTATTCGGAGGTCAAGGCTGGAGAGCCCGCGAGTCCATTATCGGTAAAAACAGCATTGAGGTCAAGTCGGTCATTGACAAAAGATACAAATTCTTATGTCCGGACTGCGGCTGCGGACTTACTAGATACTTACGTAGAGAAACTTACGCGCGAGCTTTTCCTATCGAGGGTCGAAAAGTTACTCTTCACGCCGAAGTATTCTGTGGTTCGTGTCCGGGCTATTACAAGTTCTCTTCTTTCCGCCCGCCTTGCCTCCACCCGAGCAGGCACTTCACCCACTCGTTCATGCGAACCGTTTCCGCTGAGTTCGTGTAGGCATCCGCTGAAAATCCGGGCTTCAAGTACGACATCGACCGTGGTAACGCGTATCGAGCCTCTGCTCTCTATAACATACTGACAATCAAAGTATGCTATGATCCCTTCCACCTCATTGCCAATATGAACGAGGTGGTGGATCGCGTGCGACGCAAAAGCTGTGGCTTGACCGATATCCCCTATCTCTTTGCAAAGCTAAGACAGAGATTTTTGCTCAATCGGCAAATATATCGCTTCAAGTTGATGCGAGGTCTGCGTCTCTGGGTGAAAAATGACATCGTGACACCTCTCGGTTGAACCAACAAGTCTGCCCGAGACCCCTCGCGCCATCGCAGGCTCACTTCAAGCTTGTCATACGGGGCGCACCCCTGTACAATGAGCTGCGGCGAGCAACAGCTCTCCCGCCGATGCGGAAGAGCCCGGCCTTGCCGCCCTTTGACCACATGAAGACAGCCGCAG